>CAZYLK010000040.1:0-3691 GCA_964648365.1 uncultured Phycisphaeraceae bacterium | reverse complement strand
CATGCGGCGGCCTGGCTGCTCGGAGCGGCGTCGGGTCCGGTAGCGCCTTAGCGTGTTTGGACCTGCGCCGGACAATCGCTGCGTCGTCTTTGCGACTGGGGTAAGCAGACAGCCGCACCAACGGCGTGGCGATATTCGCGACGTGCTCGTCCTCCTACTGGTACTTGTATCGGCGGACGGAGAGACTATTCACACTCAACCTCGCCGCGGAGGTCCGGACATTCGAGCACACGGACGACGTGCAGTCCCGGACGCACGTCGTCAAGCGTCACCTCACCCCGACCCTGGCCATCAAGCGTGATCAGGACATCGTTCTGGAAGTCGCTGTCGAGCCGGACGGTGAGCGTCGCGCCGGCCGCGCCGCCTGTGACTTCGACGCCGACCTGTCCATCGACGCATTCCGCGGCGAGCAGGGCGCTCTTTGCGCAGGCACGGCGACTGCGACGCTCGAACGCACCCATGTCCACGATCGGCGCCGGACCTTCGCCGGTGTCCCGCACGCGGGGCGTGTCGACCCGTCGGATCCTGCCATCCGCGTCCACGGTCAGGTCTAGCGCCAGTCGACTGCTGCCGGCGTCGATGCAGGGCGAGTCCGGCAGCAGTCTCAGATCGCCGCGCGGCCAGTCCGCGAATCGAGGGGCGTTGTCGATGTTGCCTTCTCCGGGCCAATCACGGATGGCGGTGTAGGAGATCGACGCGTCGCACGCCGAATCGACGTCCACAGGTCCGTTCTCCCACAGAATGCTGTTCACGATGCTGACGTCGCAGCCGCGACCGCACGCTACGGCATCGGCGCCGGAGAAGTTATTGACGACGCTGCAATTCCCGAGTGTCACATCGCAACCATCGAACTGCAGCGCATTCCCTCCGTAGTTTGCAAACAGAACGCAGCTATCGAGGGAGATGCCGCTCCCTACGCCACGAACTCCGCCGCGCGCGTTTTCAGAGATGATGCAACCTGAGAACAAGGCGATAGATTCGATGCACTGGATGCCAAGCCCGAGATTGCGTGTAACGGTGCAGTTCCTAAACTCGAGACGACTGTATGCGCCTGCGTCGATTCCGCTCCCACCGCGAAGAGAGTAATTGTCATCAATGTGACAGTCCACAAATTCCGCGAAGCCTTCTCCGTTGTGCGACACGCCTCCGCCTCCGGCTTCCGCCCGGTTCTGCCGAAACTCGCAACTCATGAACATGGGGTTGCCATAGGTCATCCACGCGCCGCCGCCGTAGGTGCTCTCATTGGTCTTGATGGAACAATTCAGAATGTGCGCATCGCTACCGTTGATATAGAGACCGCCGCCGCGAAATGTGCCGGGACCGCCGTTGTTTTCAATGTCGGTGTCACGCAGATGGGGAGAAGTGCGCTCTGACAAGAAGACACCCGCTCCGGTGGGAGCCTGATTGCCGCGGAGACTGCATCCGACCACCACCGGGCTGCAACCGGAAACGCAGTAGAGCCCGCCGGCGCCCTCGTCTGACGAATTGGCCTCGAACACGCAGTCCGTGAGTATCGGCGTCGGCGACTGGCCGGCGCCGATGCCATAGAAACCGCCGCCGCGTCGCTGTCCGTGGTTCTGGCGGAATTGACACGCGCTGAACCGAGCGCTGCTGCCCGCCGCGTGAACGGCGCCGCCCTCGATGGCGCTGTTACCCATAAAGGAACTTTGGCTTACTTCCGCATCGGCTCGCTCAGCCAGAAACATCGCGCCGCCGCGTTGAGCCGTATTGTTGATGAAGTTGCACTTCTCGAACTTCGCCAACGTCCCTTTGCCGCAATACACCGCGCCGCCCATCGAGTCCGGATCGGTCGCGACGCACTCCTCGAAGTCGCAGTCAATGATGCGCGGGCTGCCGGTCAGGCAGTACACGCCCGCACCGTGGTCCGCCGCGCCCCGGATGATCCTCAGCCCGCGGATCACCGTGTCGCGACCTTCGCCCGACTGGAAGATGAAGCCGCGGCCCAGGCCCTCGCAATCCAGCGTAGCCTTGCCGCGGACGACGATCGCCTTGCCCCTCAGGTCGACGTCGCGGAATCCGGGTCCGCGGTAGGTTCGGTCGCCGGCCAGTTTGACGACGTCGCCGTCGTCGGCCGCATCGACCGCCGCCTGGAGGGTCGGGTAGTCCCGCGGCACCACGATGGTCTCGGCCTCAGTCGGGATCCAAGACACCAATACACATGCTGCCCAGAGCCAACTCGCTCGTTTCATCCGGAGTCCTCCTGTGATCGGGTACCACTGATGCACGCACCGCGGTGCGTCGGCGGGCGCGCACGATCCACGTACGACGGATTCACTTCCCCGCACCCCTACGTCACGCGAGACGCGGAGATCTAACACGCAATATGGTTATCGGACTACGAATTCTGCGAGCCGTCTGCGGCCGCGGCGGCACGTCACGAATCGCCCTGCGGACAGGCGCACGCCGAACTCAGCTCGCCGCAGGCACGGCACACAGTCCGCCGCCATCGGTCCCAACGGAAGAAAACGAAGAGCGCGAAGATCGCGGCCAGCCCCGGCGCGCCGCCCGGATAGCCGAACAACCGCGGAATCATGGCAAACGCGATGCTGGTGGGGAGGATCACGACGAGAAAGACGAGCGGATGCACTCGTGCGAGCATCGACCTGGGGGAGAAGGCGTTCCGCTCCGAGTCGCTCATGCCTTCACGCCCCCGAGCGGCCAAAGGCCGCAACCATGAACCATGAGTGGAAGCGGAGTCAGTGAATTGGGAGCGAGGGGAACAGGAAGAACCGAACCGTATGCTCTTCTTCCCTTACTCCCTTACTCCCTCACTCCCTCACTCCCTTCTTCAGTCCCCGCACTCGCGGTCGATCATCACGTTCGGCTTGAAGATCCGCGTTTCCAGCCCGCGGTTGTAGTTGGTCCAGGCGGACTGGGCGTCGCGGTCGTTGTCGATCTCGTCGAAGAAGATCTGCACCTTGGCGTCGAGGTTATCCAGGTAGTGGATCGCCACCGCTTCGGGCGTGGCGGGCAGCTTGGGAGCGCCGAACTCGTAGCGGCCGTGGTGGCTGAGGATGATGTGCTGGAGGCTCCACTTGATGCGCTCGGGGAAGGGCCGGCCGGTCTTCGCGGCCGCCGCGGCCGCTTTCTGCTCGATCCACATCGCGCCCATGACGACGTGGCCGAGCAACTGGCCCGGCTCGGTGTACTTGAAGGCGGTGTCGTAGCCCAGTTCGGCCGTCTTGGCGATGTCGTGCAGCAGCAGCCCGGCCAGCACCAAGTCGGGGCTCAGGCGCGGATAGAGCGGCAGCACCCTCAGCGCCAGTTCGAGCAGGTTGAGCGTGTGTTCCAGCAGGCCGCCGATGTAGGCGTGGTGAAGCTGGGCCGCGGCCGGGGCGGTGCGGAAGCGATTCATCAGCGCGGCGTCCGTCAGGAACTCGCCCACCAGCGCCTTGACGTCCCCGTCCTTGAGATGCTCCTCCAGGATGGCGAGCACGCGGGTGAACATCTCGTCCACGTTGCGCTGAGTTTTACGCAGAAAGTCGCCCAGTTCGACCGTCTCGATAGGGGCCTCGCCCAGCCCGTCGATGATGAACTGGAGGTTGCCCTTGTAGTTCTCCGCCCGGCCGGTGAAGCGCATGAAGCCGCCTTCGGGCATGAACTCAAAAATCTTCTCCGTCGCCTGCCACATCCGCGCCGGCATCTGCCCCGTCCGGTCCACCAGCACGGC
>CAZYLK010000039.1:30759-39594 GCA_964648365.1 uncultured Phycisphaeraceae bacterium | reverse complement strand
CCTTACTCCCTTATTCCCTCACTCCCCCTGCTCCGAAGGGGAACTCGCTCCACGCGGAGGATGCGCGCAAAATGGCGAGAAGTTCCGCCGTCAGAGTGCATGCGCCGATCGCGCTCGTCGCCATGCGACCGGGAAGCCGCGATAGGACGGTACGAGTTCAGCCTCTCGTAACTCGCGGCGCGGTCACTCGTTAACGCTCTGACTTCCTGCTTCACCTGCCGAGTCCCCCAGCCGTCCGGGCATGTCCGCCAGGACGTATGCCACGACGGCCATTGCGGCCACGTTGCGGCTCAGGTCTTCCGGAATGACTTTGTCGAGCGTGTCGGCGGGTGAATGGTGGATGTCGAAGTACGTTGACATGTCCACGTTGTGGGCCAGCAGCGTGACGCCGTGCTTGCGCATGGGGCCGATGTCGGCGCCGCCGCCGCCGTCGCTGGCGCGGGTGGCGCCGATTCGCTCCAATAGCGCGGTGATCTGCCCGAGCTGCTCCTGGGCCCGCGCCTGCCGGGCATCGCTGGCCGTGGTGACCGAAAAGCCGACCGGCGCGAACACGCCGCCGTCGGATTCGATCGCGGCCACGTGGTTGGGCATGTCCGGGAGGTGCTTTTCGGCGTAGGCCGTCCCGCCGGCCAGCCCGTTCTCTTCGTTGGTGAACAGTACCACGCGGATCGTCCGCGCCGGCCGCAGATCCAGCCGCCGAAGCACGTTGACCGCCTCCATCGAGATGACGCACCCGCCCGCATCGTCATGCGCGCCCTGGCCCACGTCCCAGGAGTCCAGATGCCCGCCGATCACGACGATTTCCTCGGGTTTCGTGCGGCCGCGCAGCTCGCCGATGACGTTGGCCGACTCGGCATCGGGCCGCATGTGCGCTTCCATCTTCAGGGTGACCGTGACCGACACGCCGCTGCGCGACAGTCGGCTGATCATCTCTGCATGTTCGATGGAAACCGCGGCCGTGGGGATCTTCGGCACGCCGTCGCGGTAGCGCATCGCCCCCGTGTGCGGCGAGTTGAGGCTGCGTGCCGTCACGCTGCGCACCAGCGCCGCGACGGCGCCCTTCTCCGCCGCCCAGGCAGCGCCGTTGCCCCGATACTGCACGGTCGTGCCGTAGTGCGTGCCCGTCTCCTCGTGGTAGGGCGGCATGGCGTGATTGAACAGCACGATGCGCCCGCGGGCCGCGTCGCCCAGCCGGTCCAGTTCGTCCTTATCCTCGACAACGAGCACCGGCGCCGTGACGCCCTCCGCGGGCGTGGCGATCGATCCGCCCAGGCCCAGCATGGTCAGTTCCATCCGCCGCGGCTGCGTCATCACCAGCGACTCGCGCCCGCGGACCCAGTGCGGCACGGTGACCGGCTCCTTGCGGACGTTCTCCAGCCCGTCCCGGATCATGGCCGTGGCGGCCCACTCGACCGCTCGCTCCAGCTCCGGCGAGCCGCTGAGGCGGTGGCCGATGCCGTCGCACAGTTGCTCCATCTTTCGCCAGGCGTCGTTGCGGGCCATCGTCGCGTCGATGATGCGGCCGGCCACATCGCCGTACTGATCGGTCAGCGTCGGCGACGCGGCGGTGCGACGAACCCCGTCCGCTGCTGCGGCGGGCGGAGCGGGTGGAGACAGAGCCGCCGCCTCGGCCATGCAGGCCGCACTCACCAGGCTCGCCCAACCCGTAACGGCAGCCGGCATCACAAACGTGCGCCATATCGACCGAGCCCCGCGCGCCCTGCCACGCCTGGCGTCCTCGGGACCGGCGGCCGCCCGCATCGGGGACGCTCCGATCGTCACGGCGGGGTGAAGGGTCCGATCGTCTTCGCGGATTGCATGCATCGCCATCTGTCACAAGTCTCCTGGGTGTTCGCCTATCGTGAGGGGATGCGGCGGGCAACGCAAGCTGCCTGCGCAGATACAGGGTCCGCGAATGCGGGCGTTTCGACGACGGAGCGCCGGCTGCGCGGCTCTCGCACGCGCCCGATTCAACAGCGACGTCCAGTTGCCCTCACCACGGCCTCGAAGACGAGACCGTGCCACCCGCCCGTGCCACCCGCCCGTGCCACCCGCCGCGGCGTTTTTTCATTGTGGGGTGAGCCGCGGCACGTTTTGGATCGACGTGCCCGCCTTCCAGATCAGCCCGACACGCGACCGCGCTCGCTGTTGCTCGATTGCGGATCGAGCCGTTCCAGCAGGCGCCGACGAAGGAACTTGAGCGGGCGGGTGGCCGCGTTGTGCAGCCGAACGTACCACGGCCTTCGATAGGACGCGGCGCGCTGCTCGTCCGTAAGCTGGTCAGGCCGGGTGCGGCGCTGCAGCTTGACCAGGTGATACCGGTCGCCGCTTTGCAGCCGGCGACGGATCGCGCGCAGAGGCCACAACTCGCCGCCCCATCTGCGCGGCCAGTGCCACGATATCTGAAAATCCACCAGGTAGGGCCGGCCGTCTTCGCCGACAATGACGTTCTCACACTTTTCCAGGTCCACGTACGCGACGCCGCGCGCGTGCATCTGGTCGATGATGGACCGCAGGCACGCGTGGAAGTCGTCGGGGACGCGCTCCCCCTTCTTCATCGCGTGGCCCGGGACGAAAGCGTGCAGCACGCCGGTCGCACCGAAGCGGCCCAGGAACCGCGGTACGCCCTCGACGCCCTGCACGGTGTCAAACACGCGCGCCTCCCGCGCGGCCAGGATCCGCCCGATCCACGACAGCGGCAACCCCAGCATCGGCGCCTGACGGTTGAGCTTGAGAATCACGCGAGCGTCGCCGGCCCCATCCGCCGAGCCGGCGGAATAGAGCGACGTGACGGCGAAGAAGTCGTTCTTGTAAGTGTGCTCGAGCGCGTACGCGCGGCCCAGGACCGCGATGGTCGACGGCGGATCGTGTCGCCCGAGCGCTCTGAGGAAAGCCGGCGGCATGTGGCGATTCTAGCATGGCGCTCGCACCGCGCCACCTCCATCCGGCCGTCGGATGGCTGGAATTCAGGCGGCATCAGGCTGAATTGACACCCCCCGCGCGCCATCTATACTGGCCCCGCGCTTGGATCGTGGCGGTGGCGGCGCGGTTCCCCACACGGCCGTTGCGCACACGCGACTCGGACACGGTGTGACCGCCTATGGATCTCGCCCGCCGCATCGCCATTGGCGTTGCTGTTTTCGGTGGCTGCGCGGCCGCGCGGGGGCAGCACGTGCCTCTGGCCGATCCCGTGCTCGACCCGCTCGACGCGGCGCACATCAGTGAATCTGACGTAGCGATCTCGGGCGAACTCGCCTACCTGTTTGATCTGGACGGCGGCACGCGCGTCATTCACGTGATCGGCGATTTCCGGATGACCGTCGGCGGCCAGGCGGGGCAGCGCATGTCCGCGCGCGAGGGCGTCATCTGGATGACGCCGGACCGGCACGGCCGCCGCGCGTACCAGCGCTTCGAGGTCTACCTGCGGGACGACGCGCAGGTGGTGGAACCGGCCGGCACGCTCACGACGGGGCCGGTGCTGTTCGTCACGGTTTCCAGTTTCGGACGCATCGAACTGAACATCGACGATTACACGTCGCAGACGTCGGCCCATACGCAGTCGTACGCCGAAGCGGCCGCCGTGCGTGAGGCACTGCACGCGATGGCGCCGCCCGCCGGCAGGCCGGATGCCGCCATCCGCATCGTTACGCCCACGTCGCAACAGGATCAGCAGGCGGTCTCCACGCGCGTGTTCTACCGGTCGGACCGCGTTGAAGGCCCGGACGAGGTCGACGGCCGCCGCGTCGTGTACCTGACCGGCGACGTGATCGCGTTCCGCGGCAAGCCGGGAACGGACAACTACCTCGAACTCGTGGCCGACGCGGGCGTCGTCTTTCTGCGGCGCGAGCCGACGCCGCTCGGCGCGGAGGACGCCCCGGCCGCGCCGGCGCCGGACGGACCTGCCGTGGAACCGCCCGCGCCGCCGCCCCCCACCGGCGCTGGACGCGAGGCAAGCCTGTTCGACGATTCCGTCGATTCGGGGCAGTTCGGCGACGTGGACAGCATCTACCTCGAAGGGGACATCGTCCTCTCGCGCGGCCTGCATCAGATTCGCGCCCGTCGCATCTACTACGATTTTGTCGCCGATCGCGCGCTGATCCTCGACGCCGTCATCCGCACGTGGGTTCCCGAACGCGACATGCCCCTCTACGTCCGGGCCGAGCGCATCCGCCAGCTCTCCGAGCGGCAGTACGTCGCCGAGGACGCGATGTTGACGACGAGCGAGTTTCACACGCCGCACTATCACATCGGCGCCCAGCGCATCGAGTTGATCGATCGCACGCCGGCCGGGTTCGGCGGCCAGCGGGAGGCGCCGCGTTCCGGCATGTTCGCGCTCAGCAACGCCACCTTGAACGTCGGCGGCGTGCCCGTGCTGTACTGGCCTTACATCCGCGGCGACATCAGCGACGGCGAGACGTCCATCCGCGGCGTCCGCCTGGGCTACAGCGGCGATTTCGGCACCGAGGTGGAGACGCGCTGGCGGCTGTTCAACCTGCTCGGGGTCGAGACGCCCGAAGGCTTCGACGGCACGCTGAACCTCGACTACTTCAGCGAGCGCGGCCCGGCCATCGGCGCCGACCTTGACTACGAGCGCGACAACTACTTCGGCCTCTTCAAAGGATATGCCATCCACGACAGCGGCGAGGACGATCTCAGCGGGCGGCGCAACAACGTCGAGCCGGAAACCGACAACCGTGGACGCGTGCTGATCCGCCATCGTCAGTTCCTGCCCGATGACTGGCAGCTCACGCTGGAAGCGTCCTACATCTCCGACCGCACTTATCTGGAAGAATGGGACGAAAACGAGTTCGACACGGGCAAGGACCAGGAGTCGCTGCTCTACCTGAAAAAGCAGCGCGACAACTGGGCGTTTACAGCCCACGCCCAGTGGCGGTTCCTTGATTTCGTCACCCAGACGGAACGGCTGCCCGAGCTGTCCTATCGCCTGTACGGCGAGCCGGTCGGTGACGCGGCCACGTTTTTCAGCGAGAACCGGGCCGGCTGGGTCCGCTACCGCGCCGAAGACGTCGAGGGCCTCGACATCTTCTTCCGCCCGCAGGAAGACTCATCGGGATCGGTGGCCCGCGCCGACTCCCGTCAGGAACTCGAACTGCCCGTCGACTTCGGCCCGCTGCGACTGACGCCCTTCGCGTCCATCCGCGGCTCCGCCTGGGACGACACGCCCGAGATCGGCGGCGCCCAGCGTGCCTTCGGCACCTACGGCGTGCGCGGCAGCATGTACCTCTGGCGGGCCTTCGACGACGTCAAGTCGGAGCTCTGGGACATCGACGGCGTCCGGCACGTGATCAAGCCGGACTTCGTCGCCTGGGCCTCGCACACCAATCACGACAGCGATGAACTCTACCCCTTCGATCAGGACGTCGAGGGCATCGACGAAGTCGACGGCGTGATGGTCGGCATCCGGCAGCGCTGGCAGACGCATCGCGGCGAGGGCGAGAACCGGCGCGTCGTGGACGTGGTCACGTGGGACGTCGAGGTCGGCGCGTTCAATGACGCCGACTCGGACGACATCACCGCCGGCTACACCTCCTACACCCGCCCCGAGCAGAGCATCTCGCGCAACTACATCAACTCCTCCGTCGTCTGGCGCATCAACGACGCCACCGCCTTTGCCAGCGACGCCAACTTCGACATGAACGACGGCGAGCTGGACGTGCTCAACGCCTCGCTGGTCGTCGAGCGCACGCCCCGACTGAGCTACCTGGTGGGCTACCGGTTCATCGAGGAGTCAAACTCGAACCTGCTCGGCTTCGGCGCCAACTACAAACTCAGCGAGAAGTACGCCGTGGCCCTGCGGGAAGAGTTCGATGTCGCCCGCGGGCAGTCCTCCGAGTTCACCATCGGCGTCATCCGGCGCTTTCCCCGCTGGTTCGTCATCGTCGCCTTCGAGATCGACGAGGGCGAGGACGACATCGGGCTGAGCTTCAGCCTCACGCCGGAGGGACTCACGCGCGCCACCATCGGCCCGCGGCGGTTCACCGGTCTGGCGGAGACGATGCAGTTGCGGCCGGATTGACGCCGCCACGCCGCTTGCCCGCCCCGCGGGCGGCCGATAGACTCACCCGACCCAGAGCGGCGCCGCGGCCGCGATCACGCGCCGGAACAATGGCGACGACCCATCGCATCGGGGGCGGCAGGGCGCCGACGGACCATCGACCCGTGGACAGGGGAGATTACACCATGAATCGCGTTGCCATTCGTGTCGCGCTGGCGGCTTTCGCCGCTCTCGTCGTGCAGACCGGCGTCGTACCCGCCCAGGAACCTCAGGCTCCCGCACAGGTGCCGGACGCTCCGTCCGCCGCCCAGCGCCCGGCCCGCGCTGGGGAAGTCACGGGCAACGACGTCTACGTGCGCAGCGGCCCCAGCACCAACCACTATGCCGTCGTCAAACTGTCCGCCGGCGATCGAATCCAGATCGTGGGTGAGACACCCGAGTGGTACGAAATCCTGCCGCCGTCCGGCGCGTTCAGCCTGATCAGCGAACAATATGTCGAAACCGCCGACGGCCAGCGGGGCGTCGTCAATGGCGACAACGTCCGCGTACGGGCCGGGTCGGCACTCGGCGACTGGCTGGCGATTACGCAGGTCAAGCTCTCGACCGGCGCGGAGGTGAGCATCCTCGGTCGCAACGACAACGGGTACTATCGCATCGCACCCCCGAAGGGCGCGACGCTGTGGATCAGCCGCCAGTTCGTACAGATCGTCCCGGACGCGCTGGTGAACCTCGAACGCGGGATGACGGCGCCGGCGACGCCTGCCGGACCGGCGGCGGCCGATCCGAGCGCAGCCCGCCCCGTATCGACGGATCCTGGCGCGGAGCCACCCACTGCCCAACCGGCGGTCGCGCCGCAGATGCCGACGGACCCGCTCGAGCTGATCCCGCAGGCGTCGATCCGCGAGGAACTGATCGCCACCGACCGCGCGATGGAGGCCGAAGTGCGCAAGCCCCTGGCGGAGCGGGCCCTGGGGCCGATCGTCGCCCGCTATGAGACCGTCGCCAAGACGAGCGAGGACGAGTTCGCCCGGACGTACGCGGAGTCCCGCATTCAGCAGTTGAAGACGATGGAAGATCTCATCGACGCGGTTTCGCAGGTGCGCAAGCTCAACGAGCGCAGCCAGTCGATGCGGAAGGCCTCGATGCAAGGCCGGACCGGCGGCGGCGGTCCCGAGCCGATCCCGCCGGGCTTCGACGTCGTCGGGCAGCTTCGCCGCAGCGCCGTCTACTCCTTGCCCGTCGGCGTGCAGCGCTACCGCCTGATCGACGCCGGCGGCGATAACGAGCGCACGCTTGGCTATGTCATCATCCCGCGCGAGTCGCAGATCGACGTGGACGCGTTGCTTGGGCGCGTCGTCGGTGTGCGCGCTGTCGAAAAGCGCCTTCAGACGGACCTGGTGGATCCCGTGCCGGTATACGTTGCGGCGGAGATCATCCCGGTCGCGTCCGAGTCTGATCGCGCCACGAGCGGCGGCTCGGCCCCTCCGCCGCGCGCCCACGAACCCTGACGCCGGCTCGCACGCCGACCGGTTGCTACGATCAATCGCCGACGGCTTCGTCGCCGTCCGCAGGCAGGTTCAAAGCCTACTGTCGCTCGAGAGTCGTTCATGCAAAGCAACGCAAACCGCATGTACCGCAAGCTGGCGGCGCTCTGCTGCGCCGGTGTCATTTTTCAGGCGGCCAGTTGTCAGACGGCGCTGGCGGAACTGACCGTGCAGTTCGCCAACACGGCCGTCGCGAACTACATCAGCGACTTCGTGTTCAGCGTGTTCGGCCTGACGCCCTGACGCCTGATGAACGTCCCCATCCAGCGTGCGGCGGTCATCGGCGACGGAGCGATGGGCACGCTCTGTGCCCGGATGCTGGCGCAGCGCGGCGTGGCCACGCGGCTCTGGGGTCGGGATCCGGCCCACGTGGCGACGCTGGAGCGACAGCGACAGAACCACCGCTATCTGAGCGGCTACGACTTCCCGCCGGCGCTCAGCGTCAGCGCGGACGGCGCCGACGTGATGAACGCGGCGGAGTTGATCGTCTCGGCCGTGCCCTGCCAGTATCTGCGCGCCGTCTGGTCCACGCTGGGGAAGCACGCACCGGACGACGTGCCGATCGTCAGCGTGGCCAAGGGAATCGAGATCGACACCCTCCTTCGCCCCACCCAGATCATTCACGAGTTTACGCCGCAATCGCCCGCGGCATCGCTGTCGGGGCCAAACATCGCCGGGGAAATCGCCGCCAGCAAGCCGGCCGGCGCCGTGGCCGCCTCGGAAGATGAATCCGTCGCCCGCCTCGTGCAGCGCGCCTTCAGCACGCCGGACTATCGTGTATACACGAACACCGATCTGCTCGGCGTCGAGCTGGCCGGGGCGACCAAGAACGTCATCGCCATCGCCGCCGGCATCTGCGACGGGCTGGAAGCGGGCAGCAACGCGAAGGCCTCGCTGGTCACGCGCGGGCTGGTCGAAATCTCACGGCTCGGCGTCGCCCTGGGCGCGCGGCCGGAGACGTTCCAGGGGCTGGCCGGCGTGGGGGATCTCATCACGACCTGCATCTCCCCGGTCGGCCGCAACCGCTCGGCCGGCGAGCGGATCGGTCGGGGGATGTCCGCCGAAGAGGCCATTCGCGCGACGCAGTCGGTTATCGAGGGCATCCCCACCACGCGGGCGGTGCTGCGTCTGGCGGCGGAAGTAGACGTCAACATGCCGATAACCGAAGCCGTCGCCAGCGTCCTCTTCGACGCCTGCCGACCCGCCGACGCCATTCATCGTCTCATGACTCGTGAACTGCGGGCCGAGTAGGGTCAGGAGTCATGGTCCCGGCGC
>CAZYLK010000039.1:0-30659 GCA_964648365.1 uncultured Phycisphaeraceae bacterium | reverse complement strand
GGTGTCACGCCGGGGTAACACAGACGCCTGCATCGTTGACGCCTCGGCGGTGAAACGTAACGATCCCATGTGGGTCGCTCCTCCCGCTCCCGTCCGGCCGCGGACGCGAAGTCGGCGGGCGATCGTACAGATACGCGATGGGACACGGAGAAGCTGACGTGCGTTCCGTTACGACATTGATGGAAATCGTGCTGGTGGTGGCGATCGGCGTGGGACTGGCGTTCGGCGCCAACGCGATGCGTTCCAAGGAGACACGCGTCGACATCCACTATGCTTACGTCAAGCCGCCGTCGGCGCCGATCCCGCCGCAGCCCGCCGGGCAACACCCCGCCGCTGCCGCCACGCCTGCGGCCACGGGTGACGGCGGCGCAGAACCCGGCCCGTCGAGCGGCACGAACGGGGACGGCGACGGCGGCACGGACGGCCACGGCGACGACGGCGATGCAATGCACGCCGGCGACGGGCAGCCCCGCGTCCCGCAAGCGGCGCCGCCGAAAAGCAAGCACGTGGCGCATGAGTTTCAGACCATTACGGCCGACGAAATCGCAGAACTGCTCGGCTCGCCCGATCTGCTGACGGGGCTGACCGTCATCGTGGATGCCCGCGACGACGACCATTTCAGCGGTCCGGACGGCGGCCACATCCCTGGAGCGCTCCAGTGCTTCCCCTACGAGCCGGCGCGCTTCATCCCGCAGATCACGCCGCACGTGACCAACGCCATGAAGGTGATCGTCTACTGCAACGGCGGCTCCTGCGACGACAGCGTGATGATGTGCCGGACGTTCCGGGACGAACTCATGGTGCCTGAGGGCAATCTGTTTCTGTATGAGGGCGGCTGGGAAGACTGGAACGAACGAGGCCTGCCGGTGGACAAGGGCGAGTAAGTCTGGCGGCGGCGTCCGTCGCCCGCGGAGTCCCGCGGCTTCGCTGTCCCGCGCCGGCCGAACCCGCCGTTCAAGGTGGTATCCCAGGGCCCCGCCTTTCAAAGGCGGGGTCTGCCGGGCAGGGTCCGCGAGACGGAGTGCAGGCCGCGTCTGCGAGGCAGCGTCCGCTACAATTCTGACCAGTTCACGGCGACAACGATCGCCACATGGAAAGCGATACCCGCATGGCTGACAAACCGAGCATCCTGAGCCGTATTGACGCCACCGGCGTCCCGCTGGCCGCGGCGCGACTGGGCGTAGGCGGCATGTTCATCTATCTGGCGATGCAGAAGATACTCGATCCGCCCCACGTCTTCCGCAAAGCCGTGGCGACCTACCAGGTACTGCCGCTCAACCCGCCGGAGATCATCAACACAGTGGCGATGGTCCTGCCGTGGGTCGAACTGGCCTGCGGCGTCCTGCTGATTCTCGGCCTGTTCGTGCGCGGTTCGTTCATCCTCACGGCCGGCATGTTGGCCGTCTTCACCCCGGCCATCTACCAGATCGCCATCGAGAAGCTCAACAGCGGCGAGTTCCAGCGTTTCTGCGACGTCAACTTCGACTGCGGCTGCGGCACCGGCACGGAGTGGATGTGTACCAAGATCCCGATGAATCTGGCATTGCTGGCCGGTTCAATTCTGGGCATCTTCTGCAGCAGCCGGCGCTGGTGTCTGTCGTCGCGGATACTGGGGCGTAAGGCCGCCCAGGCGGAGGCCGAGACGACGAGGGCAAACGCTCCGCCGCAGCCGGCGCCGTAAAGGGGTGCGAAGGGTAAGAAGGGTAAGAAGGTGCGAAGGGTAAGAACGCTCGGCGCGCCGTTCGGCCGCTCGCCATTCGGCCGCTCACTACTCCGCGCCCCGTTCGGCCGCTCGGCGCCCCGTTCGGCCGCTCACTACACGGCCCCCCGTTCGGCCGCGCGCCGTTCAGCCGCTCGCTACTCGGCGCCCCGTTCAGCCGCGCGCCGTTCGGCCGCTCACTACACGGCCCCCCGTTCGGCCGCTCGCTGCTCGGCCGCGCGCCGTTCCGCGGCTTGCTGTCCGGCGCGGATGTTGACGAGTTGCGCGGCTCGGAGGGCGTCCACGCTGCGCTGCTGCGCCTCGGCGGCGAAGCGTCGCGGCCGGTTGGACTTGTCGCCGTCGTAGCCGGAGCGCTGCAGATGAGCGATGAAGTTCGAGATCATTCCGCTGATGCGGCGGCAGAGGTCGTTGAGCCGGGAATGGTCGTCGTCCGTGATGTACCGTTGATCCGCCGCGATCCGGAGCTGCGCACGGACCTCTCCGCACGACCCCTTGGCGATGTATAGAAACTGGACGAATTCGTTTGTCGTCCCCCGCTCGAATCCCTCAGCGACGTTGGACATGATGGATACGGCCGCCCGGCGAATCTGATCGACCAGCCCGCGATCCTGTGCGAACGACGCCGTTCCAGTCAGCCGATAGACGTCATTGGTCAGCTCGCGGGCGCGCTGGTAGATGTGAAGCTCCTCGAACGACTCCGCGGCTTTGCCCTTCATTCCCGCACCCTTCTCATGGCGTCTATCATCGACTCCAAGCCCCTCAAACCCGCGACCGCTCAGCCGCGATCCGTTCTCGCCCGCGTACTTTTCGGTTCCGAGCCGCTACGCCCGCATGCCGTTGAGTTCCGCGCGTCTCAAACTCCAGTTTCGCGCTACTCAAGAACGTGTGCCATTCAGTCCCGATCGGAGCAAGCTCCAGTTTCGCACCACTCAAGACCGTGTGCCATTCAGTCCCGATCGGAGCAAGCTCCAGTTTCGCGCCATGCAAGACCGTGTGCCGGTTGGCTCGGAACGTTCATCGCGAGCCGTCAAATCCTCACTGTCCACACGCCGGCACCCTTGTCAACCCTTCGCACCCTTCGCACCCTTCACACCCTTCGCACCCTTCGCACCCTTCACACCCTTCACACCCTTCACACCCTTCGCACCCTTCACACCCTTCGCACCCTTCACACCCTTCACACCCTTCACACCCTTCACCGGCGACCGGCGACGCCAGACTGAGGAACAAACAGCCCGAGTCGCGCGGGCCGCCGCGCCGTGACTGCTGGCACGGATCGGGTTCTCCTGTCTACGTCCCGGCCGTATGCATGATTTGTCGTCGCCATGATCGCACGCCCTTGGCCTGCGGCCGTCGGTAACATCTGCCGCAACGACACGCTTGCAACCAGGTTGGCCGCCCTATTCACAGCGTGCGGCGCCCCACACGTGACAGCCGACGACATCCACCCGAACATTCCCGTGGACCCGGCGCCGGACGGAGCCGCTCCATCGCCCGTGACCGTCGAGTGTGATCACCCTGTCGGTCTCAGGATCCTTGTCGAAGCGCAACGTGACCTCGCCGTCGTGTACGCCACGGGTAATTTTAATCTTCACCGTCGCCCTGCCGGGTTCGCGTGGCGGTTTGCACAGCACGCGGAGTTGCTCACGCCAGGTACACGGACACTCGGGCGGGCCGCCATGCGGCGACTCGAACGCCCCCATATCTCCGGCGCACCTCTGCACGCGCGGCGCTTCGTCCAAAACGCGGTCAGGGCTCGCGCAGCTTGCAGCGTCCCTCGCCCGTCAGACCGCACTCCACGATGCTGACGGCGGAAACGTCCCGCTTGGGCCAGTTGCGGACGCGCCTGTGGCCGTGGCCCTGATCGTCGAGCGTCACCGGTTTGTCGGTCTTGTGATCATCGTGCAGGCGCAGCGTCAGGGTCGCGCCGGGAAGGCCGCCGCTGATTCTCACGATCAGCGTGTACCCTTCCTGCTCGGCCACACACTGGACGTCCAGTTGCTCATCCCCGGAGCACGGGCAATCAGGGTTACTGCCATACGTCGATTCGTACGCGCCCATGTCGGGCACGCAGTGCAAAACCCGCGGCCCGCCGTCCAGATCGCGTTGCGCGGCGAGGTTGCCGTCCGATACGCCCGTATTGACGCAGGGCGAATCCGGCAGCAGGCGGTAGTCACCCTGCTCCGGCGCAACGAACAGCGGGTCCAGGTCGATGTTGCCTTTGCCCCCACCGCGCCAGCCCTCTATGTTGCTGAACCTGATAGGACCATCCCGTCTCCGCTTGTACTGATCCGGTTGATTGCCGCGCACGATTGAACTGGTAAGCCCGGCGTAGGTTACCCCTCCGCCGACGTCCGTGGCGACGTTGTCGATGATCGTGCAATTGAGAAACTCTCCGCCCGAAGCGGCGCCGCCCTGGCGGGCAGTGTTGTTGCGGTAGAGGCAGCTTGTCGCACTACACCCTGCAGAACCACCGCCTTGTTCAGCCGCTTCGTTCCCGATGAAGTAGCATCTGAGCAGTTCAGCCCCCTGCGCACCGCCTCCGGTGCGCGCGACGTTGCCCTCGAACCAACAATCGGTGATTTCGCGCCCCGCGTAGACGCCGCCTCCAGTGTCGGATGCCTGGTTGCCCACAAACCGGCAATTCGTGTAAGCCCTTCCCCCGGATGCGCCTCCTCCATCCTCCTCCAGCGCCTGGTTGCCCTGAAACACGCAATTGATGAACTCGCCCTCGCCGTGAGCACCGCCTCCCCATTTCCATGCGTAGTTGTCCTTGAACAGGCAGTCGGTGTACACGCCGTTGCCGGATATGCCGCCTCCCAATAGGGCCTGATTGCCGCTGATAATGCAGTTGGTGACGGCCGCATCCGCTCGAATTCCGCCTCCTTCGGCACGGACCCCCATGGTCGCCATCCCGACTCCGTTGCGGATCGTCAACCCCTCGATGCGGATACTTGACGAATGCGGGAAATCAGCTTCGAACCCGCGCTCAAAGCCCTCCATGTCGATGATGCAGTTGTGCGGCCCGTTCTCGGATCGGATCGTTCCATAGAAGTCGTCCAACTGGATGTTCGTATTGCGGTAGCCCGTGTAGATGCCGTCACTGAGGATAATGGTCGCTTTCCAGTCGGCCCTGTCGATTGCGTCCTGGATGGTCGGCTCCTGCTTGGGCACATGAATGGTGGCGCCGCGGTCCCTCGGCACACATTCCGGCAGCACGTCGCTTCCCTCGCAGATATCGATGGTGCCATTGCGGTCGCAGTCGGCCTGCCACTCGCAGGCGTCAGGCGTGCGGTTCTTGTTGCAGTCGGAAGCGCCGGCGGCGATCTCCTCGGCGTCCGTGACGCCGTCGGAATTGCAGTCCCACAGCCAGTCGGCGAACCGTATCAGCGACGGCAGAGTTCTCTCACACGTGGGACGAATTTCCCTTGGCGCAATCGTATCACGGTCGGAGACTTGAAGAAAGTAAGACCAGATGCGGCGTGAGCCGTAGGTGTAGTCGATGGAAAGGCCCCGGTACGTGGCGAGCGAGGCAGCGAACGTGTCGCGCTCTTCAAGGTATGTGCCGTCAACGCGGTAAATGTCCGCGGCCATCTCCCTCGCCAACTTGGCGTAAGTGTGGTGGTCGGCAGTGGGCTCCTCCCGGTATCCCGACGGCCACACGATGCTGAACCTTTTTGTGTGCAGCGTGATGAACCCCTTCACGTTGGAATGAAGTGTGAAGAATCGTTCCAGATTGGCCGTCTCGGGCTCAGAGAAAGGGGAGGAGCCGGGGTCGGGGCCGCCCCAGTCCTGCAGGAGGTCGACGCCGCGGGCGTTGTAACGCTGCGTCGGGTACCCGTCCGCGTTCATGATGGGCAGCAGGAACCACTCGACGTTGTTAACGACGTCGGTGATCGCCGGATCCACGCCGTAGTTGCTCAGCAGGTGTTGCGCCAGGTAGGCCACCACGGCCGGGCCTGCCTCCTCTTCACCGTGCTCGGCCCCCATGTACAGCAGTCCCGGCTTGTCGACGGGCCCCGGACCGGTGATCCGGATCGCCCACTGATGCCGGCCTTCGACGGTCTTGCCGAGGTCCACGACGGTGGCCAGATCGGGATAGGACGCCGCCAGATCGTTCAGAAACGTGACAAACTCGTCGTACGTGCGAAGGTCGTCGAAGAAATCACCACTGCGATCTCCGCCGAACCGCTCCTCGTACCATGCCGCCATATCCGCGATGACGGCCGAGTGCTCAAACCCGGCCGCGTCGAGCGCCGCGCGGGCTTCCGGACCCACGCGGACCTCGAAGGCGTCCTTGCCCAGATCGTCCTCCCAGATTTCCATGTCGGGGCGCGATTCGTCCATCGCGATCAGCGCCGCGCGGGCGGCTTCGTCCGGAATGGCGACCCGCAGCACCTGCACGCCCGCCAGGCTCGCCAGCGTCGCCTCGCTCGCCTCCATGAGGCTGCTCGGCTGCGGTCCGTCGGCGGCTCTCCCGGACATGGCTCCTACGAGCAGGATCAGCGAACATCCGGCCGCGACGCGCCGCCCCCACCCACGCCCCGCCGGGCGGCCAACCGCGTGATGCGGTATCTTGGTCAATGATCCAGTTTCACGCATAACAGAATGCTCCTGCCCCATGAATTGCCTCCGGTCTGCAAACGCGACGCTTGCTCGGCGACGCTCAGCCCGTCCGCCCCACCCGAGGCCTGCCGCACGGCGACGTGCCGATCGCGCCTGCCCCGAGGCCCGCCGCGAGTCGGGTAGGGTCGTCTGCGCCCCCCCGCCGAGGACACCCGCACCGCTCGCACGACAATAAAGACGCTCGGCGCGGCCGGACGGCGGAACGAGACGTCAGAATTTCGATTGGCTGCCATCGCGTTGGCACGAATTGTGCTACCACGGGCTTACCCGGCCCGTTACCGCATCCAGCGGCGCCCGGCGGGCCGGGATTGAGCACCGCGCCGGACGGCGTTAGCCGAGAGCGACGCCGCCAGCGGCCGTGGGTGGCCCCGGCGGCCGGGGATCGCTAATCTGGCGGTCGCGGGACGAGGTTCCGCACCTGGCGGCCCACACGGTGTGGGCCGTTCTCGGTTTGCATCGAACGCGTGGCGCCGCCGGCCCTCGAGGGTTCAGAGCGGACGGGTGACTGACCGTCGCCGAGCCAACGTGAACCCGTCTGACCCGATCGCCGGTTAGAGGTGCCGCCCGTCCGTGCCGGTCCCGGGTCGAACGCGGAGCCCCTCCCTGACGGTCGAGGTTCGGATCGGGACGGCGCAGGGGATCGGCCGCCGACGGGTCCGGGCTCGCAGCGCGTGCGTTGTATGCCCCGCGGTCAACTGAAGGATGGCCCCATGAGCATCAGCCAGATAGCAAGGTCGATTACCGAATCGGTCACCCTCAAGCTCAACGAGACCGCGGCCATCCTGCGGCAGAAGGGCGAGCCGGTTATTCATCTGGGCGGCGGCGAGCCCAAGAGCAAGGCGCCGATCGACGCCCTGGTCGCGGCCGCGGCCATGCTCAACAGCGGCGAGGTCCGCTACACCCCGGCCGACGGCGTGCCGGCGCTCAAGAAGGCCATCATCCGCTACATGCAGGAGTTCTATCAGCAGGCGGTCGAGCCGGAGAACGTCATGGCCTCCAGCGGGGCCAAGCAGGCGATCATGGTCTGCCTGCAGGCGATTCTGAACCCGCAGGACGAGGTGATCTTCCCGGCGCCCTACTGGGTGAGCTATCCGCAGATGGTGCGGCTGTGCGGCGGCGTGCCGGTGCCGGCGCTGCCGGAGAGCGGCACGTTCTATCCCCGCCTGCGCGACATCGAGGAAAAGCTCAGCTCGTACACCAAGGCCGTCATCATCAACAGCCCCAACAACCCGACCGGCGCGATGTACCCGGCGGAGTTCATCGCCGAAATCGTGGAGTTCTGCGAGAAGCGCGACCTCTACCTGTTCATGGACGACATCTATCACCGGCTGATCTTCGACGGCCGCAAGCCGATAAGCTGCTACAAATACGTCAAGTCGTCGATGGAGAACTCGAAGCTGATCGTCGTCAACGGCGTTGCCAAGCAATACGCCATGACCGGTTTCCGCATCGGCTGGGCAGTCGGCAGCGAGCAGCTCATCGAGCGGGCCACCACGATCCAGAGCCATCAGACCTCCGGCCCGTCGGCGCTGCTCCAGGTCGCGGCCGTGGGGGCCTTGACCGGCGTTCAGTCCAGCGTCGAGAGCCTGCGCATCACGCTCGAGAACAACCGCAACGTGATGTACGGCCTGCTCAAGACGTTCGAGGGCGTCAACGCATTCAAGCCGGACGGCACGTTCTACTGCTTCGCCGATTTCAGCCACTTTGAGAAGAACTCGACGAAGCTGGCGAACTTCCTGCTGGAGAAGGTGCGGGTGGTGACGGTGCCGGGGGCGGACTTCGGCCTCGACGGGCACCTGCGGCTGTCGACCTGCGGCTCTATCAAAGAGATCACCGAAGGCATCGAACGCATCAAGTGGGCGCTGGATCCCAACGCGCCCAATGAACTGTACATGGGCGATCGCAAACTCGTAAGGGACTGGCTATGACGCAGTACCTGAAGCTATCCACGCCGGCCGTCAAGCAGGCCACCGAACTGGCCAGCGTTTACGGCCTGGAGAACCACGGCCTCGTCCGGCCCGGCCGAGTGTACTGGAACCTGCCGACGTCGGCGCTCTATGAAGAAGCAATCTTCCGCGGCGAGGGGCACATTACGCACGGCGGACCGCTGGTGGTTCACACCGGCAAGCACACCGCCCGCGCCGCGGCGGACAAGTTCGTCGTCAAGGAAGAGTCCACCGAAGAAAAGATCTGGTGGGGGGTGTACAACCGCCCGTTCAACCCTGAGAACTTCGACAAGCTCCTGACGCGCGTGCAGGCCTTCCTGCAGGGTGAAGACCTGTTCGTGCAGGACTGCTACGCCGGCGCCGATCCGGACTATCGCATGCCCATCCGGATCATCACGGACACCGCGTGGCAGAGCCTGTTCGCCCGCAACATGTTCGTGCGCATTCACCACGACAGCGAATACAAGCAGCACATCCCGGACTTCACGCTGATCGCATCGCCGTCGTTCGCGGCCGACGCGCGCCTGGACGGCACGCGGAGCGAAACCGCGATCGTGCTCGACTTCTCCAAGCGCATGGCGATCATCGCGGACACGTCCTACGGCGGCGAGATCAAGAAGTCCATCTTCACCGTGATGAACTTCCTGCTGCCGTTGCAGGGCGTGCTGGCGATGCACTGCTCGGCCAACGTCGGCAAAGGCGGCGACGTGGCGCTCTTCTTCGGCCTAAGTGGAACCGGCAAGACGACGCTGTCGGCCGATCCCAACCGGGCGCTGATCGGCGACGACGAGCACGGCTGGAGCGACAACGGTGTCTTCAACTTCGAAGGCGGCTGCTACGCCAAGGTGATCCGCCTGTCGGCCGAGAACGAGCCGGAAATCCACGCGTGTACGCACCGGTTCGGCACGATCCTCGAAAACGTCGTGTACGACCCGACGGCCCGCCGCATCGACCTCAACGACGACAAGCTCACCGAGAACACACGGGCGTCCTATCCGCTGGAGTTCATCGACAACGTCGTGCCCGAAGCGGCCGTGCGCTCGCATCCGAAAAACGTCATCTTCCTGACCTGCGACGCTTCCGGCGTGCTGCCGCCTATCTCGCGGCTTTCGCTCGAGCAGGCCCAGTATCACTTCATCAGCGGCTATACGTCCAAGATCGCCGGCACGGAAATCGGCCTGGGCACCGAGCCGCAGATCACGTTCAGCGCGTGCTTCGGCGCGCCGTTCATGGTGCATCATCCGTTCGAGTATGCCCGCCTGCTCAAGGGCAAACTTGCCAAGCACGGCGCCACCTGCTGGCTGGTCAACACCGGCTGGACCGGCGGCCCCTTCGGCGTCGGCAAGCGCATCAGCATCAAACATACGCGAGCCCTGCTCAACGCGGCGCTCGATGGCAGCCTGCTCAAGGTCGAATACCGCAAGGACAAACTGTTCGGCTTCGACGTACCGACGTCCTGCCCGGGCGTCTCGCCGGAAGTGCTCGACCCCGCCCACACCTGGGGCAGCGAGCAGGAATACTGGAAGAAGTACGACGCCCTGGCGGCGCGGTACATCGAGAACTTCAAGCTCTTCGCCGATGGCTGCGGACCGGAAGTCGTGGCGGCGGGGCCGAAGCGCCTGCGGTAGTTCCGCAGGGCTTGCGAGTACATCCGCGACGCCTCGGCGGAAACGACATTTGTCACACGCCCGCCCGATTGGCATAATCCAGCAACGCGCGGCCCGCCTCCTCCGGACCGTGGCGCCACGGCCGGGCGGCTCCGGCCGGGGTGGATCAGCCGCCGCCAACCCGCAATGCGAACCCGAAGCATGGGCGACGGTCCGGCGGCGCCAAGAATACGAGGAAGAACAGCGAGTTGGTGTCATGGCCAACCAGGACTTTATGCCCCTGCGGGGCTACGATCACGTCGAGTTTTACGTCGGCAACGCCAAACAGGCAGCCCACTTCTACGACCGCGTACTCGGCTTCAAGCCCGTCGCCAAGGCCGGCCTTGAGACCGGGATCCGCGACCGGGCCAGCTACGTCATGGAACAGGGCAAGGTGCGCTTCGTGCTCACCAGTGCTCTGGTGCCCGACCACGACATCGCCCGGCACTGCGCCCTGCACGGCGACGGCGTGAAAGTCATCGCGCTCGAAGTGGCCGACGTGGAATCCGCCATGCGCGAGGCCAAGGCCCGCATGGCGACCGTCGTCCAGCCCGCGCTGGCGTTCGAGGATCAGTACGGCGCCATCAAGACCGGCATCATTCGCTACGCGGGCGACACGGTGTTCAAGTTCGTCGAGCGCGGCAGCTATCGCGGGCCGTTCGCCCCGGGTTATGAGCCGATCGAGGCCAAAGGCGGCGAGCCCGTCGGCCTGGCGGCGATCGACCACATCGTCACCAACGTCTACCTCGGCGAGATGGACTACTGGGCACGCTGGTACGAGCGCGTCATGGGCTTCACGCAGCTTACGCACTTCACCGAGAAAGACATCAGCACCGAGTACAGCGCACTGATGAGCAAGGTGATGGAAAACGGCACCGGCAAGTGCAAGTTTCCCATCAACGAACCGGCCGAGGGGCGCAAGAAAAGCCAGATCGACGAGTACCTCGACTTCTACAACGGCCCCGGCGTGCAGCACATCGCCGTCAACTCGGCCGACATCTGCAAGACGGTGCGCATGTTGCGCGAGCGCGACATCGACTTCCTCCGCGTGCCGGACACGTACTATGAAGACCTGGCCGGCCGCGTCGGCAAGATCGACGAGGATTTCGCGGAACTCAAAGAACTCGGCATCCTGGTCGACCGCGACGAAGATGGCTACCTGCTCCAGATCTTCACCCAGCCCATGCAGGACCGCCCCACCCTGTTTCTCGAGGTAATCGAGCGCCACGGCTCCCGCGGCTTTGGCCTGGGCAATTTCAAGGCGCTGTTCGTCTCGCTGGAGCGCGAGCAGGCACGGCGGGGGAATCTGTGAGGGAAGAAGGGAGCGAGGGAGTAAGGGAGTAAGGCAAGACACCTTGTCACGCCGCGCGCGCTTGCCGCCACTCTCCTCCGTTTCGAGGAGAGTACGAGCCTGGGATTCACCCAGGCTATGAAAGAGGCTCCGGGCGAGCCGAATCCTCCGATCCGCTCTTCCCTGACTCCCTGACTCCCTGACTCCCTCATTCCCTTCTTCAGGAAGCCGGATTCGCCTTGATCGCCATGCGGATCTCGCCGAGGAGCTGATCGACCTTGAACGGCTTGAACAGCACCGCGGTCAGGCCCTCGCGGTTGGCGCGGACGATGGCGTGGTTGGGGTCGTAGCCGAAGCCGGTCATCAGCATGACGGGCGTCTTCGGGTTGGCCGCCTTACTGGCGGCGAAAACCTCGTAGCCGTTCTTGCTCGGCAGCTTGATGTCGCTGAGCACCAGGTCGTAGGCGTGCTGGGCGATCAGGCTCAGTGCCTCGTCGCCGTCGGCCGCGATGTCCACGCGGCAACCGTAGCCGGCCAGCACGTCGCGAACGGTCTCGCGGATCATGTCCTCGTCATCCACGATCAGCACCCGCTTGTCCTTCAGCAGCGGGTCGATCCGCGCCGCCCGCGGCGTCCGCGGCACCAGCAGGCCCAGCCCCGGCGAGGTCGCCTGCTTGAGCGTGTCACGCACCTCGACCACGTGCTCCGAGAGCTTGCGGAGGCGGTGACGCAGATCGTCGATGCCCAGATAGTCCTCGACGAGCGTTTCAAGTTCGGTCAGCACGTCGTTCAGCGGGCCGGTGACCTCGGCCATGATGTCCTTGCCCAGCCGGCCCGTGGTGGTGTGCCGCTCCGACACCAGCAGTTCGAGCACGTGCAGCGCGATGGCGATGTTGCGGCCGAAGAGTTGGGCGAACTGTCGATCTTCCTCGGTGAACCCATTGACCCGCACGCTCTCGACGTTGAAGACGCCGACGATCTGGTCGTTGACGTGCAGCGGCACGGTCAGCGAGGAGCGCGCGTCGCTGAGCCCTTTGATGTATCGTTCGTCCTGCGTCACGTCGGGGCAGATGTAGCTGTGGCCGGTGGCCGCGACCCATCCGCTGATGCCGTTGCCCTCGGCATAGGCGAACAGGTCGATCGCCTTCACCTCGCTCGGCATGCCCGAGGCCAGGACCAGTTCCAGTTTGTTGGTTTTGCGGTCGAGGACGAAGACGGTGAAGTTGTCGAAGTGGAGCAGGTCGCGGGTGTAGCGGATGATTTTCTGTTCGAGCAGGGAGAGGCGTTCCTGCATGTCGAGGCGGGCGATCTGATCCGCGTCGAGTTTGAGCAGTTCGCGGCCGGCCTTGTCGATGGCGTCGAGTTGTCGTTTGAAGCGACGGGCCTGCGTCGCGTCGCGGATCACCGCGGCCGCCGCCGCCTCGCCACCCCCCGGTCGGCCCAGCGGCGTGATTGCGACCTCAAACGTCCGTCCGTCGTCGGTGTCGAGGTCGCAACGCAGCGGCGAGATACAGGACTCGTCCGCCATCGCCTCCATGCACGACTTGAAGATTCGCTCACGAAGCGATTCCGGCAGCCCTTCGGCATAAGCGTTGGACCACGCCGTGTGCCCATTCTCCCCCACCACCCAGACACCCTGATCGGCGCCGAGCGGGGTGTAGCCGGCCTGTTCCGCCAGCAGCGCTTCGGGCAGAAAGGAGAAGTCCTCCGCGGAGCTGACGACCAGGTCGAAGGACTGATCGGACAGCGCCTTGAGCGCCTCGTCCATGGACCGCACGCGCGCGACCCGCGCGTGCTCATCGAGCCACTGGGTCCACGGTCCGACCCCGGCGCCTTCGCCGAGCACCAGCACACGCATCGGTCTGACCAGGCTGTCGTTCATGCCGTCCTTCGCAACCCCCCACGACGCGGCAGCGCCGGTCGCTTGCGGCTACAGAATCGTAGGCGGAAAGTCACGCTGAGTCGTCCCGGCCGCAAAAATCATGGGTCAATTCCGCATGACCGCGATACTCTATCAGATTCGTTGCCGGCGTAACAGCATCACGCCGTTCCGACGCCTGTCACACACGTTTCCGGGCTTGCGCCCGCAGCGTCCGAAAACACCTCATCCGGCCGCTTGCGGATGCCCGGCGCCGCCGTCAGTGTCGCGTCGCCGCCTGCGCCGCCGATCGTGCCAGCTCCTCATAGCACTCGATCAGGCCGCGAACGTGATTCGCCATGCTCACGCCCGCGCCGGCCTGAGCCGCCGCGACGCCGAGCCGCTCGCGCTTCGGACCATCGAGCAACTCCGCCACCCGATCGGCGATGACGGCCGGCGCGATTTCCTGAACCACAAATCCGCTCACACCATCCTCGATCAACTCGGCCGCGCCGTCCCAGCGGGACGCGACGCAGGGCACGCCCGCGGTCAGCGCCTCCAGCACCACGCGGCTGCACGGATCATAGTACGTCGGGTGAACGAGGACGTCCGCCGCATGAAGAAAGGCCCAGATGCGATCCGTCGGACCTGTAAAGGTCAGGCTCGAGCCGATTCCCAACCGGCCGGCGCGACGACGAAAACGCTCCGCCGGCGCCTTTCCGATCACCAGCGACCGGATCGGCAGCGACCGCGCCAGCGTCAATATCGCCAGCGCCTCCATCCAGGGCCCGACGCCCTTGAGGCGAAAGTTGTGGGCGATCAGAACGACGAGAAGCTCGCTGTCGCGGATCCGGTAGCCGCGGCGGATGTCCGCGCGGTCGCGCCGACGTTGCTCGTCATCGGCACGATCCGGCTCGACGGCGTTATAAATCTTTCTCACCCGGTCCGGCGACACGCCGTAGTGCTCACGCAACTGCCGGGCGACGTAGTCGGAAATCGCCACGATCATCGGGCCGTCGTCATCCGCGAACAGCCGCCGCTCGGTCGCCAACTGGTAGCGCCGCTTGAAGTTGAGTGCATTGCCCATCCGCTTCAGCGCCCGCGTCGTCGAACCGCCCAGCACGGCCAGGTTGCGTTCGATGGACTCGGCGACGGTTCCGCCGCGCGGCTGATAGAGCGTCGCCTGCCGGCAGGGCGTGACAGCGTGGACGGCGTCGTAAGGCCGGCCGGCCAGCATCCGATCGACGCGATGGGCGAAGGTGATGCTCGTCCGCGTGCGCGACGGGCCGGCGCCGTTGACGTGAAAAACCTGCATCCCGGGGGCCGGAGACGGGCGGCTGCGGGTGTAAACGTCCACTTCGACGCCCGCGCGCAGCAACTCCGCCAGCACTTGCAGCGTCGAGGTCTCCGCCCCGCCGCGCCAGGCGTCCAGCCATTCCGACACCAGCGCGATTCTCACCCCGCATCACTCCCGGACTGCCAGCGCCGCCGGCGACGCTCGTCGTGCCGGGCGATGCGTCGCGTCTTGGCGACGATCCGCCGGATCAGCCGCCGATCCCGAGCGCTCAGCTTAGACACGCCCACATAGGCCCGCAACCACCGAACGCGGTCCGCCCGCGAAACCAGCTCCTCCGGCGCCGAGTAATTCAGCGACGCCAGATCCTTGACGACCCAGCGGCCGAGTCGCCATCGCGCGGGGCGAAAAACGCGCTGGACGTCGATCAGGCGGACGGACAGGTCGCCCGGTGCATCGAGGTCGGCGAACAGGTGCGACAGGTACAGGTCCCGGTGGACGAGCCCCATGCCGTGGAGTCTGGCGACGAGCGCGGCCGTGGCGGCGATCAGTGCTCGCCGTCGGGCGGCGATCTCTTCCGGGTGCGTGACGACCAGCCGCTCGAGCGATTCGCCCGGCACCGCCGCCGTCAGCAAAACGCTGCAGCGCTCGCGCCGCCCATCGAAGGCTTCCCCCAGGGCAATCGGCTCGATGGAGGGAATGCCCCCGTCGGCCAGTGCATGAAGCACGGCCCACTCGATGCCCGCTATGCTGCGCGCGGGCCATCCGCTGCGTTGCGCAGCCGCGGACGCGGAACGCGGCGGGCGATCGTATCGCTTCAGGTAGACGGTCTGGTTGTGCTCACAATCCGGTGTCGCACCCGTCTGTGTGGCACCGGTTTCCAACCGGTGATCCGGTGTGGCACCGGTTTGTAACCGGTGATCCGGAGAGGCATCCGGGCGAAACGAGTCCTGCGGTTGGTCTGAGCCTACCCCCCGGCTGCCCACAACCAGTCGGACCCGCTGGCGCCAACTCGCCAGCCCGGGCTTGGTCAGCGACTCGCCGCGCACGCGCATCAGCGCCTCCAGGGACGTCCAGCCGTTCTGGTGGAGAAGCTGCTCGTACCGCCGGTTGATGAGCAGGTCATTCAGCCGCACCGACTCGAAATCGAGGATCCGCCCGGTCGGGGCGGCGCGCCCGGGGTCATCGCCGCATCGCGGCCCATCCGACGCGCTCATCGCCGCACGACCCGTCACCGCATCACCTTCATCGGAATCCCGGGCGACGACAGCATCGCCAAGCAAGCGTCGTAGACCACGTCCACCGTGACGCCTGTCATGCACTTCAGATGTCCGAGCGGGCAGACGCGCTTCTGACAGGGGCCGCAGTCCACGTCGATGCGGACGATCCGCTCGTGCGGGTAATCCGTCCGCGTCCACTCGGTATGCGTGGGGCCGAAGACGGTGACGACGGGGACGCCAAATGCGCGGGCGAAGTGCCGCGGACCGGCGTCGTTGCACAGCAGCAGTTGTGATGCCTTGACCAGTGCCTTGAGTTCGCCCAGCGTCAGACGGGGCTCGTCGAAGATCAGATGCGGCGTCTGCATGGCGTCGCTGATCGTACGCGCGATGTGTTCCTCGCCCGGTCCGCAGGTGATGATGACTTCCGCATCGCGTTCACGCACCAGCCGATCCGCCACCGCGGCAAACCGCTCCGGCAGCCAGCACTTCGCCGCTCCGTAGCGCGCCCCGGGGCAGATGACAACACGCGGCGCTGGCGTGGCACCGGCATCCTGCCGGTGATTCTGTGTGGCACCGGTCTGCGTGGCACCGGCATCCTGCCGGTGATTCTGTGTGGCACCGGTTTGCAACCGGTGAGCCGATGCGGCACCGGTTTCCAGGCGGTGTTCCGCCGAGGAATCGGCTTCCTCCTCAAAACTCCCGGCATGAATGCCGGGGCTCTGAGGGTATCGCGCATCGGCGGAGCGCGCCAGCTTCTCCGCCAGCGACGCCTCACACGCCGTCGTTGCCACCAGCTCCAGATCATGCCCGCACCGCGGCATCCCCAGCCCCTCCGCCAGGTCGGCGTAATATTCCACCAGCGGATAAGGCTCGAACCGCCGCCCCGCGCGGTTGCGAACCGGGATCCGGTCGGTCAGCAGCCAGCCGCGCCCGTCGCGATTGAACCCGATCCGCCGCTTCGCCCCGGCGAGCCGCGCGATCAGCGCCGCGCGGAACTTGTTCGGCAGCAGCACGGCCGCGTCGAACCGTTCCGCCCGCAGCCGCGCGACCAGTTGTCGAAACTCCCGCTGCCACGGCCGCCGCCCGGCCCGCTCCGGCCATTCCACCACCTCGTCCATCCACGGGCCGCCCTCGATCAGCTCGCGCAGGTTCGCCTCCGCCAGGAACGTGATCCGCGCCGAGGCGAAGTGCCGGCGCAGCCCGCGCAGGAGCGGCGTCGCCATGACGAAGTCCCCCACCCAGGTGGGCAGCACAACCAGGATGGACCGCGTGTCGGCCGGCAGCATGGGTGCATGGAAGCGCGAAAGCCGCGGATTGTCAAAGCGCGTCACAGACGCACCGTGGGCCCGCCTGCACGATCCTGTATCGCTTGCCAAACGCTCACAGACTCTCCTCGTCCAGCCGGCACCCCGCTGTCGCGCTAGCAGGCGCTAATTCCAGTACTTCCAGCACACCCGGGCCACCGAGAGCCGCACCGTGGACTGTGCCGGGTGAGCAACTCCCGTTTTCGAGACCAATTCCTGCCTTTGAGAATCACGCGCGTAGCATGGGCTTCCTCTAGGCACGAATACTCGCAGTGCAATTGAAATATCGGACTGGAACGCAACGTGCTGAGCCTCAAAATGGATGCGCGGACGGGAGAACGTGAACTGAACGCCCTTCGCGGCCCCATTACCCGGTTCCCAAACCATGCCCACTCAAGTGGAGGAAACGAACTGCCATGAACAAACAAAGTGTTCTGCTCGCCAGTTATCTCGCATGGTGCTGCTGCAGCGACGCATCAGCTCAGTCGTCGCCCAAGTTCTGGATGCAGCACAACGACCACTACCAGCGTCCGGTCCAAGAAGATGATCCGAGCTACAACATCAATCCTGCGGATCCAAACGACCCGGACGATGACTTCGTCTTTGGATTCTCCGACGATTTAGTGCTGCGCTGGCAGCACTACCACCAATGGCAGACAGCACTGTCGATGATCGATGTCTACTCCATTCACGGACAGTACTTCAAGGTCGTGCGATACAAGAAAGACGGCACGATCAACCCCAATAGGCGGTACGTCGACACGTACGACGAGGCCATGATGTTTCTCAAGGCCGTAAGAGACAAGCTCCCAATGCCCGAGATTTCTGACGTCGACATACACAACAACAATTGCATCCCTACACATGGAAATAAGACCGCCCACGATATACTGTATGACGCTTATCTAACACTCGTACTGCAAGTGCTAGATCATTACAACATTGCCGTGATGATTCACAGTGTCGGAGCCAAGACAGACTTCGTTCCTTGGTCTGACATGCCAAACGAAGAGACTGCTGACCCTGACGATTACCTCGAGTATGATGTGTCCGGGCTTCAGAATACAAAAGACTTAGTATCTCGGATTAACTATGTTGCGCCCACCCATCCCCAATGCGTACGTTACGTAAAATTACAGAGTGTCCTGTCGGGCAATTACAAGCGCGGTCTTGCGAACAATGTTCATATTGCTGCGGAATTTGCAAGACAACTGCAAGATTTTGTCTACAATCACCCAGAAGATCAGGGCTGGAAAGGGTACTACCTTGAATTCTACTTGGGCGACGCCTTACTACAAAACCACGACGACCCAGAAAACGACTGGGACTTAGCATTCCATTGGTTCAATTCCGAAATCCAGGGCAAGCTATGCGTTGACCTCTACGGCAAACAGAACTGGCCCCCTAACCATCATCACAGTACTCCGTTTTATCAGACGTACGCCGATGTTGGAGCCAACTTCAGGGGGATCAGAGTGGAGTTCGACAAGCAATGGGGACAGTACGCATGGCCGGGATTCCCGGAAGAGGAAGGATATGATGATCAAAACGGGTTTGAGCGATCATCCGGATGGGACGAGCTTGAAGCTGCAATTGACCTGATCCACGGCTTTGAAGGCGGCTGGGAGATTGGGGTTGAACATAATAACCCGAACGCCGATGGAGAGCTCTTGGACGGGGATCCGGAGCCAGAACTGCCAGCAGATAGCGAGTATCTCCTTGTCGCACTGCGCACGGCGGCAAAAATCCAACAAGTTGGCGACTGCGATTTTGTCGTAGTCCATTCCGATGCCGGCGGCGGTCACGGCGGCCTCCACCCTGTAGAGGTCGTCCCAGAGAACCTGAATTGGAGCTGGGATGAAGCGCCAACATTCTCAACGGCGGTCATAGAGCTCCACCGATTCTATGAACTACCATGAGTACGTTTGGCATGCACATCAGGGTCCTGCGATGCCTGGCTCGGATAGCCGCCGCCTTGAACCCGAGGGCGGCGGCTTTTTGAATGGCGAATGGCGAATGAAGAATGAAGAATGAAGAATCGAGCGGGGCCGTCAATCAATATCGTGGGCGATAATCTTGCCCGTGCGAACTTCCCGCCATGCGTATACGCCCCAGTCTTTTCCTGAATTCGACATTCGACATTCATCATTCGCCATTCTCCCCCAGCATCGTCTCCCTTATGAACTCATACTGCAAATCCCGCCAGTGAGACGAGTAGATGCCGTGCCGGAACGTCGGGTAGATCATCATGTCGAAGCGCTTGTTGGCCTCCTGCAGAGCCCGGGCCAGTTGCAGGGTGTTTTGCAGGTGGACGTTGTCGTCCATGCTGCCGTGGACGAGCAGCAGCCGGCCGTGGAGGTTGGCGGCCGCCTCCACCACGGATGAGGCCTTGTAGCCGTCCGGATTGTTCTGCGGCGTGTCCATGTAGCGCTCGGTATAGATCGTGTCGTAGTTTTTCCAGTCGGTGACGGGTGCGCCGGCGATGCCCGCGGCGAACAGCTTGCTGTGCGTCAGGGCGTAGGCCGTCATGTAGCCGCCGTAGCTGTAACCCTGCATGCCGATGCGCTCGCGATCGACCCACGGGTTGGCCGACAGCCACTCGATCGCGTCCGAGATGTCCTGCATCTCGGTGACGCCAAGCTGCTTGTACGCCGCCCAGGCGGACCGCGCCCCCTTGCCGCTGGCCGCCCGCGGATCGGCGTGAAACACCACGATCCCCATCGTCGCCAGCATCTGGTCCCACGTGCTGAACGCGCGCCAGGAATCGCTGATCACCGGCGCGTGCGGCCCCGCATAGGTCGTAAACCAGACCGGGTACTTGCGGTCGGGCGAAAAGTCCGGCGGATAGAGAATGCTGCCGTGCAGCACGAATCCGTCCCGGGCGGGGATTTCGACGTGCTCGAACCGGCCCCGACGCCAGCGCGACAGCGCCGCCAGCGGATCCCACTCGACTGTGCGCACATTCTCCCCCGTCGCGCGGCGCAGCCGCACAATCGGCGGCGTGTCGTGGCTGCTGAACGTATCGATAAAGAAGTTGCCCTTCGGGCTGAAGTCGGCGCGATGGCTGCCGTCCTCCGGCGTGAGGCGCTCGACGCCCGAGCCGTCGAGCCTGACGCGATACAGGTTGGCCCCGATGGGGCTGTCGCGCATCCCGGTGAAGTAGACCCAGCCGCCGTCCTCGTCGACGTGCTCCAGCGAGCGCATCTCCCACTCGCCGGAAGTCACCGGCCGGATCAGCGCGCCGTCGGCCGCGTAGTGATAGAGATGTTTGAAGCCGGAGCGTTCGCTGTTAACCAGAAAGCTGCCGTCTGCCAGAAACGTCGGATCGCCCGGGCTTTCGATCCAGGCTTCGGTCGCGTCGCGGAAGAGCGTGCGACCGGTCCCGCCGGCGATCGGCAGGGTGTTCACATCGAGCCATGTCTGCTGCCGGTTCTGGGCGTAGTAGATCGCTTCGGACCCGTCCGGCCGCCAGGTGATGTGCGACACCAGCAGCGACGCCGGGTCGTAGGCGCTTAAGTCCGCCCACGTCGGCTCGCCCCCCTTCAGGGATACGACGCCGACGCGCACGGTCGGGTTGGGGTCGCCCGCCTTGGGATAGCGCGTCTGCTCCTCCTCCTGGCGGGTGGGCATGTGGTCGATGACGGCGAACTGACCGACGGGCGTGTCGTCAAGTTGCAGGAACGCGATGTGCGTCGACTTCGGGCTCCACCAGTAGGATTTCCACGATCGACCGAAGAGTTCCTCAAAGTAGACCCAGTCCGCCCGGCCGTTGCGGATGAGCGTCGTGCCGCCGGTGGTCAGCGTGCGCTCCGTCTGCGTCTCCAGATCGACTGCGTACAGATCATACTCACGCGTGTAGGCGACCCACCGGCCGTCGGGGCTGAACTCGGCATCCTGCTCGCGTGAATCCGGCGTCTTGGTCAGCCGCACGGCCCAGCTTCCGTCGAGCCTGGCGGCGTAAAGATCGTTGCCGCTCTCGAAGAGGGCCGTGGATTCATCGTCGGTCAGGTCGAACGACCGGCTGCCCGCCAGCCGCCGCGCCCGCGACGGGTCCATGCCGTCCAGCGCGGCCAGTGCTTCGGCCAGTTTGTCCGCATCAACGAACGGCGAAACCCGGCCGGACTCGGCGTGGACCTTTACGTAGTCGCCGCCCTTCATGCGAAGATAATGCTCGCCGTCATCAAGCCAGCGAAGTCCGCCGACCGAGGCCCCGCGCGTCTGCGGCTGCGGCCCGCCGCCGTAGAGATTCTCGTAGGTGAACTCTTGCCGTGGTTCGTCGGCGCCGTCGGCCAGCCACGCATCGCCGTAGGACAGATTCGCACTCGCCGGCAGCCGGACGATTGGAAAATCGCTCCCCTCGGCCAGCGCGCGATCGAGGAAGCCCCACTTGGTCAGGCCGTCTTCCGACTGCGGCTCCAGCATGTACACCGCCAGCGACCCCAGCGCCTGACCCGTACGTACGAGGAACATCCCCGCGGTCGCGCGCTGCGTGGTGGTGCGAGACTCCGCCTTGACCGTCACGAGCCGGTGGCCCGCGAACGGTCGCTCGGCCCGATCGACCTCCGTGATCCGGTACACCTCCGCGTCAACGTCGATGTCCTCCTGCATCTGGTCCACGTGGATGCCGTGCTGGGCGAGCTTCTCCGCCACGTCGGCGAACTCGGCGGGAAAAAGATACGCGTACGGCCGCGGGACGCTCAGCGTCGGGGCGAAGCGGATGTAGTGGGCAAGCTCGTAGTCCTTGTGGACACCGGTGGAAACGAAACCGCGCTTCTCAGGCTCTTCGACATAGCCCTTGACGATGACGGTCCCCTCGGCCGCAACGGTGTCGTTGCGGATGGGCACGACGTCATCCGGGGCAGGCGACTCGCCTTTGCGGACGGTCTCTGCGTCAGCGTCGCGGATCAGGCCGGCGATGTACTGCCGGTTTGTCGCAGTGAACTCGAAACAGTGGCGCACGAAATCGCGCGTGGACAGCACGCGATCCTTGTATGAGGCATACGCATACGCCTCGCTGAGAATCGAGAGCCGGTTGCGCAGGCCGAAATAGGGCGTGCTGTAGCGGCCGGTGGCGGGGTAGGAGACGTGCCACATGGTGTGTTCGCGGTCGAAGTTGCCGTAATAGAACGAATCATATCCCGACTCGTCCATCAGCATCCGCCGCACTTCCGGCAGCATCGTCTCGTGCGTGTACGCGATCAGCGCTGCGCTGCCCGCCGGGTTGCGAGCGCCGTCGTAGGTCATGGTGTATCGGTGGTTCGATCCGTTGGTCGTGTGCGTGTCGATGATCAGCGCCGGATCCCACTCGGTGACGAACTTCACCAGCGCCCGCGCTTCGGGGCTGTCGAGCTTGATGAAATCGCGGTTGAGGTCGAGATCCTGAGCGTTGTGCCGCTGGCCCATGCCCTCCTCGGGGCCGTGCTGGCCGGGCCGGTTGTCCCGGGATACATGCTCGTTGCCGTCGGCGTTGTAGATCGGCGCGATCAGCAGCACGAGGTCGCGCAGCAGTGGGTGCTTCGGCGTCAGGCCCACCTCGCGGGCCAGCATGAGCAGCCCCTCCTTGCCGCACACCTCCCCGGCGTGAATGTTGCCGAAGGCGAAGACGACGAGCCGGTCCTTGCGTTTCACCTCCGCGGCCTTCGCGATCGGCGGGTCCGCGAGGATGAGCACGGGGATCGGCCGGCCTTCGACCGTCTCGCCCATGTCCGACAGCGTGACCGCATCCGACAGGTCATCGAGCCGGCGGCAGAAGGTCATCACCTCTTCATGGAGCGCAGTGGCCTTGAAATCGCTCGACTCGGCGACGGTCGGCAGGGCCTGGGCGAGTGCCGTCGAATTCACGGCCGGCGTTGACGGGGGGGGCGGCGGGGTGACGGCCGCCGCGGGTGATGGCGGCAATACCACGCGCATCGATGCCCAGGACATCAGAAGGACGCGGGTGACACGGGAAGGGCGTTGCATGACGTATGGGTCTCCGGCTTCGCGCGGGATGCCCGGCCGAAGGCTCGCTGCGAGCCGTCCGCCGCGGCGGACGCGGCTCCGCCCGGGCAGGCGCCGCCACAGCGTACTGCGCCGGCGTCCACCGGCAACCGGACGAAGCAGGGCGGTGCAGGGCGGTGCAGGGCGGTGGTCATGGGGGGCGTGACGCAATCCGCGGGGCTATCAAGCCACTGGCGGCGCGCGTGGCACGGGCATCTTGCCCGTGATTGCGACTCGGTCTTTGGCCCGCCTGGAGGGAAACTGCTTCACAACAGGCAGGCGCCTGCCGCCCTCCGAATCACGGCCTGGAAGGCCGTGCCACGTTCGAGCGTGCCCGCCGGGTCTGTCATGCACCCGTGGTCAGGCCAACGCCGGTGCGTTAAGCTCGCGCCCCCTTGGAGGAGATTGCTATGAAACCGACGCCGCATCGCCTATTGCCGTTGTTCTTGTGCCTGGCCGCACTTCTGCCCTGCCCCGCCCTCGTGGCGCAGGAGCGCGCCGTCAACGGCGCCATCGAAGCGCTAGGCCCGTTCCGCGTCCTGCGTGTCTGGGGTACGGCGGAAGAGATGGGCTACGCCCACGGCCGGCTGCTGGCTCGCGACATCGTGGCGAGCTTCGAGGCAATCGGCCCGCACATCGCGGGCGCCGAGGCGCTGCGGCCGGTCATCAACATGCCGCCCGGAGCGATGGACGAGTTGAAGGGACTGCACGCCGGCCTCGCCGACGCGCTGGGAGAGGCCCCGACGATCCGCTCGATGGGCCGGCCGCTGACGCTCGACGATCTTGTGATCCGCAACGCCGCCGACATGCTGCGGGCGTTCGGATGCTCGGGATTCACCGTGTGGGGAGAGCGGGCAGGCACCGAGGGCGTGATTACCGCACGCAACTTCGACTTCGGCATTGAAGGCCCGCACACGCTTGCACAGCAATGCCTCATCGTCCGCCATCCGACCGGCGGCCGGGCGTTCGCATCGGTGGCATTTCCGGGCTACATCGGCGTCTTCACCGGGCTGAGCGACGCGGGCGTCTGTGCGTTCATGCACGACGGAACGGGGGAGCGCATTTCCACGCCCAAGTCGCCATCCACGCCGATCGCTCTGGTCCTGCGCGAGTTGCTCGCCGCCGCGTCGGCTACGGATGCCCACGCCCACGCCGAGCGCCTGCTGAGCGCGGCCGCGCCCACGCCGTTCAGCTACATGGTGCGCATCGTCACGCCGCGATCGTCGGACAAGGCGGCGTCGCCGGAACAAATCTTCCGACTCGACGGCGGCGGGATATCGCGCAACCCGACCGGCGCGCTGACGTGCATCACGACGAACCACTACCTGCAAGAAGACCTATCGCCGGTCCCGCAGGCGGGCGACTGGTCCACCACTCGCTACGAGCGACTGGCCGCGCGGCTCGCCCGGCCGCTCGACGGAAAGGCGGCGTGGGCGGCGCTGAAGTCCGTCACCCTCAACAACGGCCGCGACTCCGCCACGCTGCAGGCAGTGGTCGTCTACCCCGAGTCGCGCCGGCTGGACCTCGCGCTGGCGGCGTGGAACGGCAAGCTCATACCCGCGACGGAGCGCGCGCCCACGACGATCACCTTCGAAGACCTCTTCCGCGGGCCGGGCAAGTAACGGCGATCCCGATCGACGCGCGTGACGGTCGGCCCGGCAGACCTCGGATCGCCCGGCCCCAGCGTGGCGGCGGGAGCGGCACGGGCGGCGGTGATAAGCCGCGAATCATCCGTCCGCGCCGATGAGCCGCGCCGCCAGCGGCGCGAGCTTCTGCCAGACGAGAAACACCACGAAGCCGACCACGAGCACGCCCGCGACGTTGGCCGGCCATCGGTTGCGAAACGTGCCGAGCAGCGCGGAGCGGTTCATCACGACCAGCAGATACGCGGCGACGATGGGCAACAGGAATCCGTTGGCAGCCTGGGCAAAGGTGATCGCGGCCGTCGGGCTCCAGCCGCGACCTGCCAGCAGCGTTCCGACCACCAGCACGAACCCCCACACCAGCCGGAACCGGGTGGACGCCAACGAATCCGTCCATCCCATGACGCCACGGGTCGCGTACGCCGCCGCCAGCGGCGCGGTGATCGCGCTGGTCAGGCCCGCGGCGCCGAAGCCGATCGCGAAGAAGTCCCGCGCCCAGTGCCCCAGCAGCGGCTCCAGTTGCGTCGCCATCGCCAGCACGCTTTCCAGCGACGTGCCCCGCGGAAAAGCCGCCGCGGCCGTGATCAGAATCGCCAGCGTCACGCCCCCCCCGAGCAGAACGGACAGCGTCGAATCCCAGCGCGCCTGCGTCAACGCCTCGCCCCGATCGCCGGCGCCGCCCCACTTCTCGCGCGCGGCGCTGGCATGAAGAAATAGGTTGTACGGCACCACCGTCGTGCCGATGAGGGCGATGACGGTGAGGCGCGATCCCTCCGGCAAACTCGGCCGCGCGCCGCGCAGGATGGACATCACGTCCGGGCCGACCATCACCGCAGTGATCATGAACACGACGCTCATCACCACGACCAGCGCGATCAGCACCCGCTCGATGAAGACGTACCATCCGGTGGCCAGAACGCCCGCGGCCGCGACCCCGACGATCAGCGCCCAGTTCCCGACCGATACGCCGGTGAGAATCTCCAGCCCCGACGCCGCGCCGGTGATGTTGCCCATCTGGTACGCGGCGTTGCCGAAAGTGATGGCGGAAACGACGAGGATGACCGTCGCCGCGCGCAGGAGCGGGGCTTCAAAGGTCCGCCTCAGCGCCTCGCCCAGACCGGCACCGGTCACGACGCCCAGGCGGGCCGACATCTCCTGTAAGATCACCGTCGCCGCGATGGCGAAAATCAGCGCCCACACCAGGTCATAGCCGAAGCCCGCGCCCGCGCGACTGGCCGTGACCACCGTGCCCGGTCCGATGAACGCCGCGGTGACCAGCAACCCCGGACCGATGCGTAGCCGACTCAATTTCATCTTCCGCTTTCACAGGCAGTCTATCCGGCGGGGATAATCCGGGCGAGCATACACCATCTCACCGTGCGCAATTCGCAGCCGCTCCACTCCGGCGGACTCGCGCAGGCTGAAGCCTGCGGCTCGGCACGGGCGCTTGATCGCGCGCGGGGATTCAGGACGGCGCTTCGACCGTGACCAGTTCCTTGAGCCGCCGCTTGAGGATTTTCCCCGTCGGCCCGGTGGGCAGATCGGCTTCGATGCGGACCTGCCGCGGCACCTTGAACCGGGCCAGGGACTGGCGCGCGAACTGTCGCAGCGCCGCGTCGTCCACCTCGGCGCCCTCGCGACACATGACGAACGCGATGGGCACCTCGCCGCGGGATTCGTCCGGCACGCCGATCACCGCCGCCTGCACCACGTCGGGGTGCTCCTCCAACACCGCCTCGATCTCGCGCGGATAGACGTTTTCGCCGCCGACGATGAGCATCTCTTTGATACGGCCCGAGATGGTCAGAAACCCGTCGTCGTCCAGCCGGCCCATGTCGCCGGTGTGAAAACCGCCATCGGCGTCAATCACGGCGCGCGTCTCCTCCGGCTTGTTGTAGTAGCCCTTCATCACGCCCGGTCCGTGTATGACGATCTCGCCATCCTCGTTCGGCCCGCACAGCTTCCCTTCCGATCCGACGATGTCCACACGTACGTTGCGGATGGGCCGGCCGACCGTTCCTTCCCGCGCGGCGTCGAGCGTGCAGACCGCCACCACCGGCGACGTCTCCGTCAGGCCGTAGCCCTGCCGCAGCATGACGCCGAAGCGCTCCTTGAACCCGCGGGCCACCGAATCCGGCAGCGGTTCGCCCCCGCTGATGGCAAGCTGAACGCTCTTGAACATCTCCGGCGTGGCGGACTTCGCCTTGAGCATCGCCGCGTACATGCTGGGAATCGCGACCACGAGCGTGATCTGCTTCTCCGCGATCGACTTGATCGCCTGCAACGGATTGAACCGCGGAATGGCGTAGACCGTCGCCCCCAGATGGATCGGCATGAGTACCAGACCCGTCAGCCCGAACACGTGGAACGGCGGCAACACGTTGAGGAAGCGATGGTGCTGATCGAGACTCAGCGACGCCGTCGAATCGACGCAGTTGCTGTGCAAATTGCCGTAGGAGAGTTGGACGCCCTTGGGCCGGCCGGTGGTGCCCGACGTGTAGAGGATGACGGCCACGTCGTCGGCTTCGACCTTCGGCGCCGCCGGCGGACGGCTCATCAATTTCATGAAGACTTTGCGCTTCAGCGGCAGGTCTTCCAGGTAGATCGCCGCGGCTGGCATCTGTTCGACCGTCTCCGCGAAGTGTCGAATGGTGACGATCGCGTCGAGGCCGGCGTCCTCGACGATGCCGCGCAGCTCCTCGGCGGACAGCAGCAGGTTCAGCGGCACCGCGACCCGCCCCGCCCACAACGCTCCGAAACAGGTCATTGCGAACGCCCCGCCGCCGGGCAGCATGATGCCCACGCGCGGGCACGCCGTGCGACGGTCGATGACGTCGCGCATGACGGTCGCCAGCGCCGTGACCTGCTTGTAGGTCAGCGAGCGAAAGCCGTCATCGACGGCGATCACCGGGCCGAACCGATCGTTGGCCGCAAGAAGCTGCTCGACGAGCATGGTGTCCCATCCGGGCCGCGGACGCGGGCAAAGTCGCCGCGGACGAACCGCGGACAATATCCGCCGCCGCCTGTGCGATTGCAACCCGCGCCCCGTCGCCCGGCCATCACGGGCGGAACCAGCCTCGCGCCGCTCACAACGGCGCGCCGATTGGAATCCAACGCCCCACAGCAGTAGAGTCGCCGCCAGTCGCCCATGGACAGACTCTTCCGGCCCGACTCCGTCGCCGTCTCGGTTTCCGCCAACGCCGTCGCGCAGGCGGCGCTACGCGGGATCGGCCTGGTGCGCAACGTCGTGCTGGCGTGGTTGCTGGACCGAGCCCAGTTCGGCCTGTTCGGCCTGGCCATGCTGGTTCTCAACCTGCTCCTTCCGCTGTGCAGCCTCGGCCTCTACGAGGGCATCGCCCGGTACACGCCCGTCTTCGAACTGGACGGAACCGCCTCGCGCTTCGCCCGCCGGGCAGTGACGGCCGCGCTGGCGCTGGCCGGCGGCGCGGCGCTGGTGCTGCTGCTGCTGGCGGGGTGGGTGGGACCGGCGATCTTCGCCGGAGCAGAAGCGGTTTCAGAATCGGATGTATCGCTGGACGCGACCGCGGCCGCAACGCTCATGCGAGCGTCAACCCTCTGCGCCCTGACCCTGGCGCTTTATCACGTCATGATCGCGTTCTTGCGCGGGCTGCGCATGTTCCGCGTCATCGCCGTGGCGGAACTGGTCACGGCGGTGGTGTTCACCGCGCTGGTCATCGCGGTGGCCGCCGCGGGGTGGGGGCAGGCCACGCTGATGATCTGGTCCTATGCCGCCGCGAACGTGGCGTCCGTAGCCGTGCTGGCGCCGGCGCTGAGACGCGCGATGCGGCGGCTGTCGGAGGGCGCCAACGCTGGTTCGGACGCAACTCACGATGCCCGAAAGGCCGGCGAATCGCCCGGCATGTGGACCGTCGTGCGATTCAGTGTCTGGTCCGCCGGGACGGCCGCCGCCTGGAACGCCATGCTGCTCGTCCCTGCGTGGTACCTGCTTCGTGCGGTCGATCGTGAGACGGCGGGATACTTCTTCGGCGTGCGATTGATTCCCTACATGATTCAGTACGCCGCCGTTCTGCTGTTCTCCGTCGTCTACGCCCACGCAACGCGTGCGTGGGAGCACCACGGGCGCGACGTGGCGGCGCCGCTGGTCGATTTCCATACGCGCGTCAGCCTCATCGCCCTGCTGGCGGGCACGACAGTTCTGTCCCTCGCACGGCCGCTGCTGGTGCGGATCTTCCCGGGCGATTTCGCCGTGGGTGCGGTCGCCTACGATCCGCTGCTGGCGGTGTTCCTCTTCGCAGCAGTGGCGGGGCTGATGAGCGTGCGGCTGAACCTGGTCGAGGCATCACATCGGGTGTGCGTCGGCTGGCTCATCGGGCTGATCGTCAACCTGTCGGCGATCATCCTGTTGCTCGGCCTGCCGGGGTCGCCGCGGGTCACCAGCGCCGAACCGCTCCTGACGGGCGTGGCGTGGGCGGGCGTGGCAGGCGTTGCGGCCGCCGGGGCAGCGATGGTTGTGCTGGTCCGGCCGTTCGGTCTCTCGCCCGGCATCCGGACGTGGATTCTCATCGTTGCTGCCCTCTCGCCCGGATTCGGCCGGGTGACGGCCGTGGCGGTCACGATCCTGGTCGTCGGCCTGGCGCTGGCGGGGCGTGTCGTCATCAACCCCGACGAGCGCGCGCGGATTCTCGGACCCTTCCGCCGCCTGGTGGTCCGCCGCGCCTCCAATCCCGCCGGCGGGGAATAATCGACCCTCCCCCGCGAATCCCCCTTCAGAGCCCCGGCCCGCCACAGGCGGATCGGCGACTTTCAAGCCGGAGTACACCGGTTACAAACCGGTGCCACACGCGGACGGAGTTTGACGCATGTTCGGTGGGTTGCTCTCAGCGAGATTGAAGGCGGCGGAGAACGCGCTGCAGGGCGGACGGCTGGATGAGGCCTTCCGCCTCGCCAGCGCCCCCGACATGCGGGATGAACGCCGCGCCAAGACCGTGCTCGCGGAACTCGCAGATCGGTTCATCGAGCGGGCGCGGGCACAGTTTCGCGAGGAACGCTTCGCCGAGGCGGTGTCGGACCTCGACAAGGCCGAGTTCGGCGGCGTCCGCATCGAGGACATCGCGGAACTCCGCAAGCACATCGCCACCGTCGCCGCGGAAGTCCGGCGGCAGGAAGTCTCGCGGCGCGAGCGAATCGACGCCGCGAAACGGCGGCTGGACGCCGGATCGCTGGTCGCCGGCCGCAATATCCTTGAAGGGGCGTCGCAGACCGATCACGACGCCAACCGCCTCCGTGAAGATGCGGAACGCCGCGAGCGTGAAGTCCGCGGGGCGGCTGGTGAAATCGAGGGACTGATCAAGCAGGGCCTGTTGAGCCGGGCGGTTCAGCGACTGATCGCCGCACAGAGAATCAACGCACACGATCCGGCGCTGACCGCGCTGGAGAAGCGCATCGTCGACAGCGTGCTGGACGCCGTGCGGACGGCGCTGAAGGACGGCCGCCCCGGCCGTGCCGCGGTGGAATTGAAGGGCCTTGGTGTGTTGGCGGACGGCAGCGTGGCGCGCCGCGAGTTGGAAGATATGCTTTCTCGCGCGAAGGCGGCGGGCGACGCGGCCCGCACCCACAATTACGACGGCGCCCGCGAGCACATGCTCGCCCTCGGGCGGCTCATGCCGGGGGCCAAGTGGATCGACAAGGCGATCGAGCAGCTTCGCCAGCTTGACGAAATCGGCACCGCGCTGCGGGCCGGCCCGCTGGGCGAACCGATCGACGGGCGCGTCGTGAAGGTCGCAGCAGCCGCGCGGGTGGCGAATCATCGCGGAACCGGGCGAAACCTCGACGAAACGATCGCGGTCACGCCCGGCAGCGGCGGGATCGGCGACGGCCTGCCGGATCGGCTGCTGATGCTGGTGGACGGCGGCGGCAGCTATCTGATTCTCCGCGGCGACCGGGCATCGATCGGGCGGGCGGCGTCTAACCAGCCCGCTGACGTGGCGATCTACAGTGATATCGCGGAGCGGCACGCCCAGATCGCCCGCGTGGACGAAGATTATTTCCTGTTCGGCAGCCGCGACGTGGAGGTCGCGGGACGGATGACGCGGCACCAGTTGCTGCGCGACGGCGACCGGGTGGTGCTGGCCAAGCGGGCCAAGTTCGGCT
>CAZYLK010000038.1:5722-39614 GCA_964648365.1 uncultured Phycisphaeraceae bacterium | reverse complement strand
AAACCAGGGCACGATTTTCCTGGGCGGCCCGCCGCTGGTGAAGGCCGCGACGGGTGAAGAAGTCACGGCGGAGGAACTCGGCGGCGCGGACGTCCACTGCCGCGAGTCGGGCGTTGCTGATCATTATGCCCACAGCGACGAAGACGCGCTCGCCATCACGCGGCACATCGTCGAGCATCTGAATCAGCGATCAAAGACCGCCATCAAGACGATGCCGCCGGAAGATCCGCTCTACGACCCCGCCGAGGTGTACGGCATCATTCAGAAGGACATCCGCAAGCCCTACGACGTGCGCGAGGTGATCGCCCGCATCGTGGACGGCAGCCGGTTTCACGAATTCAAAGCGCTGTACGGAACGACGCTCGTGTGCGGCTTCGCCCATATCTGGGGCTATCCGGTCGGGATCGTTGCCAACAACGGCGTGCTGTTTTCGGAAAGCGCGCTGAAGGCGGCGCATTTCGTCGAGATGTGCAGCCAGCGGCGCGTGCCGCTGGTGTTCCTCCAGAACATCACCGGCTTCATGGTCGGCCGGCAGTACGAGGCGGGCGGCATCGCCAAGGACGGGGCGAAGATGGTGGCGGCGGTGTCGAACGCGGCCGTGCCCAAGTTCACGGTCATCATCGGCGGCTCGTACGGCGCCGGCAACTACGGCATGTGCGGCCGGGCGTATCAGCCGCGGATGCTGTGGATGTGGCCAAACGCGCGGATCAGCGTGATGGGCGGCGAGCAGGCGGCCGGCGTGCTGCTGACGGTCAAGAAGGACCAGCTTGCCGCGGCCGGCAAACCGGCCATGACGCCTGATGAGGAAGCCGCCTTTCAGGCGCCGACGTTGTCGAAGTACGAGACGGAGGGCAGCGCTTACTACAGCACGGCCCGCCTGTGGGACGACGGCGTCATCGATCCGGCCGACACACGGCTGGTGCTGGCGCTGGGGATCGCGGCGTCGCTGAATGCGCCCTTCCCGCGCCGGCGCGTCGGCGTCTTCCGCATGTAGTGTCGGCGGCGGCGCCGATCCTGAGCGAGCGTGTCTGCACCGCCGGCAAGGGCCGGAACCGAACCGCAACTGTATCGGGGGTGCGGCGCCGCAGGGCGCGACGGCGAACCGGGCGCGTCGTCTTGAACGGGCGAATCGCCCGCCCTACAGTGCGCGCATGAGTACCAGAGCGACGATCGCATCGCTGGCGGAGCATGTGGGCAAGTCGGTGACGCTGGAGGGCTGGGTCTACAACACGCGCTCCAGCGGCAAGATCGCCTTCATCGTCCTGCGCGACGGCACCGGGCTGTGCCAGTGCGTGCTGGAGAAGAGCGACGCCACGGAGCCGTTCTTCGACGAAGCCCGCAAGCTCGGGCAGGAATCGTCCGTACGCATCGTCGGCGTCGTCAATCGCGAAGAGCGCGCCGTCGGCGGGCACGAGCTGAAGGCGGAGCGTGTCGAGACGATCGACGCCGCCTCCGACTATCCGATCACGCCCAAGCCGCACGGCATCGACTTCCTCATGAAGCGGCGGCACCTGTGGTTCCGTTCGCAGCGGCAGTGGCACATCCTCCGCATCCGCGGCACCATCGTCGACGCCATCCGCAGCTACTTCAACGACAACGGCTACCTGCTGATCGACACGCCGATCTTCGCCCCGGCCGCCGGCGAGGGGGCGCAGACGCTGTTCAAGGTCGATTACTTCGGCGATCCGGTTTACCTCGCCCAGACGGGCCAGCTCTACCTGGAAGCCGCGTGCATGGCGCACCGCAAGGTGTACTGCTTCGGGCCGACCTTCCGGGCCGAAAAATCCAAGACGCGGCGGCATCTGACCGAGTTCTGGATGGTCGAACCGGAAATCGCCTTCATCAACCTCGACGAGTTGATGGACATTGCCGAGGACTTCGTCTGTTCCATCGTGCGGCGGGTGCTGGCCGATCGGCGTGAAGACCTGACCGCGCTCGGCCGCGACATCGCCGAGCTGGAAGCCGTGCAGAAGCCGTTTTACCGGCTGCGCTACGACGAGGTCGTGGACATCCTGCACGGCGATCGGGCGAAGGAACTTCTTGAGCGCGATTTGAAGGACAAGACGGCGCGGGTGGCGGAACTCGACACGCAGATCGAGGAGCTTGATGCGCTGCAGTCGAAGGCGGGCGTCAAGCAGTGGCAGAAGGACAAGGCCGCGGCCGACGTCATCGACGCCCGCGAGCTTCGCGCCGAGCTTGCCGAGCAAATCAGCAATATCCCCCAGCACCTCAAACTCGCGACCGAGTTCGCCTGGGGGGCGGACCTCGGCGGCTCGGACGAGACGATCATCTCGCGCCTGCACGACCGTCCGGTGTTCGTGTCGCATTATCCGCGCGACGTGAAAGCGTTCTACATGCGCGGCGACCGCAGCAACCCGCGCGTCGTCGAGAACATCGACCTGCTGGCGCCGCAGGGGTACGGCGAGATCATCGGCGGATCGATGCGCGAAGAGGAACTTGACCGCCTGACGGCGCGGATGGACGAGGAGCATCTGCCGCGCGAGGATTACGAGTGGTATCTCGATCTGCGCCGCTTCGGCAGCGCGATGCACGGCGGCTTCGGGCTGGGTGTGGAACGCACGGTGGCGTGGATCTGCAACCTCAAGCACATCCGCGAGACGATTCCCTATCCGCGCATGATGGGCCGGTTTTACCCTTGAATTCCAGTGTGATCTGACGTCGCGCCGCCGGCGCGACGTCGCTTGCCGTCGCTGTTCACCCTGCGATGCGCACGGCCCTGCGCGACGCGCGCATCCCCTGTGTCGCGTCGTTCGGGCCGTTGCGCCGCGGCGGAACACTCATGTCCGCCGGCCGCGCGGAACGATAAGGGGAACATGTGGACGCGCGCGAGAACGCGACAGGCTCGCACGATGCCTTGGGCGATCCGACGACGTTGCGCGTACCGCGACGTGTCGCGCGTGACCGACGTCGGCGCATGCGAAGCGCGACCCGGCGTGTTCGTCCGTGCACACGCGACGCTCGCACTGACGGGACGGAAGCAGCGCCGGCGCACGCGCAGCGCGAAGGCGCAGCGCGCGCATGACGCGACGCGCGGCCGCGAACGGACCGAGTGCGCGCCGTCGCCTCGGCGCGGCCCCAAAAAAATTTTGTCGCGAATCGGTAAAAAAGTTTTGACAGGCTTCATTTGCACGCTACCATTCCGCGCAGAAAGGAGGTGATACCGATGGCGAAGAAGCGTTCTGGCAAGAAGCGCGCTTCGAAGAAGAAGTCGACCAAGAAGAAGTCGACGAAGAAGAAGTCTTCGAAGAAGAAGAAGAAGTCCAGCAAGAAGCGTCGCAAGAAGAAGGCGTAACGCTGCTTGAGGACGAAGGCGTCGGAGCAACCGTGCCCGCCGCCGAACGCAAGGCCTGGTGATGGTGACGTAAGCTGCAAAGAAAATCGAATCGCGGCGAATCGCCGCGGCGACCTCCGCAGTCGATGGGGCCTTTCGCGCCACGGCTACCCAACGGCTGCGAGATTGCGTCTCTGTGGCCCAGGCCAAACGCAAACGACGGAAGGACGTGCTTCAGCGCCTCCTTCCGTCGTTTTTTTGCTTCTTCCGCCGGCCCTGCACGCCCGAAGCCTGCATTCTCATTCGCGGGAAACGCCCTGAACCGCCGGCTCTGCGGACGTTTACGCGCCGGCCGCAGGCAATCCATCGCGCGGCCCAGGCTTCTCGGCCCGATTGCCCCTCGAAACGTAGTCCCGTCAGCGGTTTCTCACGGGCTCTGATCCGGCTTGCACACGCTGCACGGTTGCCGTCCCGCCTGCCGCGCCGCTTCAGCACTGGCGAAGGTCACCATGTTTTCCGGTTTGATCTTCGCCGCGTGACGGCAATCGCGGTGGTGGAACACCGTCGAGTTCTTGCTGCCGACCAGCACCGCCGCCGGCAGGGGAGGGCGCGGGGCTGACGACGTCAGCGGAGGCCGCGTGCCCGGCGTCCCGGACAGAACCGGCGCCCGGCCGGGCGTCGTGACGGCGGCGTCGATCAACGCGGTCGCCAGGTCGGCCGCCGCTGAGAGCTGCGCGGCCATCAACGCGCCACAGCGCCGATCCATCTCCTCAAGGTAGGCGCGCTCGATCTGTCGGAAGCGCGCGTCGTCCTTGACGCGCCACAGGTCGATCAGCTCGGCGTCGGCCGTGATCATGAGGTCTCCGACCACCAGCGCATCGATTAACAGGGCCAACGCGGCGGGGGTGGGGTCGGTCAATCGCGCCGGCGCAGCGCGCCGCGCTTCGACCCGCGCGAGCAGCGGCTCGTCCATCTTTCGGATGAACCAGCCGTGCAGCCGGTCGCAGGGCAAGGCGACGTCGGCGTAGCCCCCGAGCTTCGACTCCGGCGCGACGGACACCGCATGACTCTGGCGCGATCGCCGCGCCGTGGCGTTGAACGGCAGGGCGGCGTCGGTGGCAAGCTGGATGACCAGACCCGCGCGCGTCGCGACGAGTTCGCGATCATCACGACGCACGGCATCCGTCAGCGCTTCACACTGCTCCGCCAGCGTCCACGGAAGCGTTCCACCGTTGTGCTGGCCATGCCGGGCGAACCACTGCGTCGCCCGGGCGCGATCGGCGGGAAACTGCGCGGCCGCATCCAGGCGCTTGTCGATCGGCGCATCCGGCGCCCCGACGTCGAGCATGACGTAGTGGGCCTGGGGCGGCAGTCCGCCGGCCACGTCCCCGGCCACGCCGACGGCAACGTCGACGACGCGATCGCGCATCGGTTCGAGCACGGCCAGCGCCGCCGGTGACAGGCGCGACCAGCAGGCGTGCGCCACCACACGCCGCGCCGCAACGGGTTGAGTTTCGATGTCCGCGCCTGCCGCCAATCCGGCGCCACAAGCGATCATTGCGAGGGCGAGCAGGGACAGCAAAGCCCCTGGGCAGCGCAGCAGCACTCGTGTCGTCATGATTCACGGTCCTCGTAAACTTGTGCGTGCCGTCCGTGATCACGCGGAGGTGCAATTCCGTGCGTCAGCGCGGGGGGCGTTCGGGCCGCCTGCGCTGACCGGCCGTCGGATGGCCATGGTAGCGGTCGCCGGCCAGGCGCTCCATCCCGCCATTGAGAATCCCGGTTGCCGGAGCGATCAGGGTCGAACGCTTCCGGTTCCCGCTGCCGCGGCGCCGGGAGTGAATCCGGCCGTCGTCTCGGCCCCCTCCGTCGCATCGCAGGTGGACGTAACCGGCCCGGTCATCTACTTTCTGGCGGCAGTGCCGCTGCTGCACAGCCCCTCCAGCAGGCGTCGTGCCGCGTGGGGCGGATGAAGCGGCCGCAATCCGGGCCGCCGGTCGCCCACTTTCCAAGGAAAGGACGCGCGTTGGACCATCCACTTCCGCAGAGGTCGTTGTCATTGACGCCGGCTTTGAGCGCGGCGCCTACTCCCGCGCGCGCTCGGCGCAGCCCCTTGCTTCCCTGTCTGGCCGTCGTGGCGTTGATGGCAGTCGCGCCCTTCCCAGCGGCATCCGGCGACGACGTCGGATACCACAATTACGACGCGATGACGGATGCACTGGCGGCGTTGCTTGCCGACCATCCGGACGCATGCGATCTTTCGTCGCTGGGGCGGACGCGCGAGGGCCGCCGCCTGTGGCTGCTGCGCCTGGGGCGGGGCGACGACGTCGCAGGCCGAGCGGCGATGGCGATCGTTGGCGGCATCGACGGCGATCACCCTGCCGGCTCGGAAACGGCGCTGCGCATTGCGGAGCGACTGCTGTCCGCGGAGCCCGGGTCCGCAGCGCATGAACTGCTGGCCACTCATGCCGTCTATATCATCCCGCGCGCCAACCCGGACGCGGTCGAAGCGTTTTTTGGATCGCCGAAGCTCGAGCAGCGCATGGCGCCGCGGCCGGTGGACGACGATCGGGACGGCCTGACCGACGAGGACGGTCCCGATGACGTCAACGGCGACGGCGTCATCACGCTGATGCGCGTCATCGACTCCGAGCCGACCCATCTGCCCGACCCGGGCGAGCCGCGCCTCTTGCGCGAGCCCGAACGGACGAAGGGTCAGCGGCCGATCTACAAGCTCTATCCCGAAGGACTCGATGACGACGGCGACGAGGAGTACAACGAAGATGGGCCGGGCGGCGTCGACCTGAACCGCAACTTTACCCACGGCTACGAAGAGCACAGCGCCGGCAGCGGGCCGCACCAGATTTCCGAACCGGAGTCGAAAGCGCTGATCGACTTTTTCCTCCAGCACCCGCGGATTTGCATGGCCGTCTTCTATGGGCGGCACGACAACGTGATCAAACCGCCCGAAGGCGGCAAGAACGATGTCACCGGACGCGCGCCAACCGGCCTGCACAAGGATGACGTGGACGTCTACAAGGCCGTCTCGGAGCGCTATCGCGAGATCACGGAAGCCAAGGAGGCGCCGAGGGAGCCGGCCGAGGGCGCCGTCTTCGCATGGGCCTACGCTCAGTACGGAATCCCATCTTTTGCGTGTCGCGTGTGGCTGCGGCCGGAGCCGAAGAAGGCGGACGAAGAGAACGGGTCGGCCGAGGACGCCGACGCCGAGCCGGGTGCGTCAGAGTTGCCGGGGCAGGGCGCCGATCCACCGGGCGAACCAGGCGATGCGGTCGCAGCTACGCCGCCGCCCGCCGCCGCCGCGGGAGGGGGCGAAAACGACAACGCGCCGCAGAGCGGCGAACCGGCATCTGAAGCGACGCCTGCGGAAGCGTCCGTCTCTTCGGAGACGCCCGACGCAGCCACGGCCAAGGGCGATGCTGACAAGCCGCCGGCCGAGACGGAGGTTAAACAGCCCGATCGCGACTCGGGCGACGCGAGCGACGACAAGACAGCCGCCGCGGACGGGAAGAACAAGAAAAAGGAAGTAGACGCCGAACCCGCCGACAAGGAAGCGGCCGAGTGGCTGAAGGTCAGCGACGGGCTGGATGGGAGGGGCTTTGTCGACTGGGCGCCGTTCGAACATCCGCAGCTTGGTCCGGTCGAGATCGGCGGCTTCGTACCTTACTTCCAGACGACCCCGCCGGCGGAGGAACTCGACGCCATCGCAGACAAGCAACTCGAATTCGTCCTCGACCTGGCCGGGCGCTTTCCCAGCGTGTCCTGGCAGCCGGCGAAAGTCGCGGCCCTGTCGGCGGGCGTCTTTGAGATCGAAACGGCGCTGATCAACGACGGCTACTTTCCGACCGCGCTCGCCATCGCCCGCGACAATCGGCGCGTCCGGCCTTACGTCATCACCATCGACGTGCCCCGCGAGCGCGTGCTCGGCGGCGATCCGATGGAACGCGCCTGGTCGATCCCCGGCAGCGGCGGACGGCAGATGCTCCGCTGGGTCATCACCGGGCAGGCGGGCGAGACGGTCACCATCAAGGCGGTGGCGGAGAAGTATGGCGAGACGACGCAGTCGATCACGCTTCCATCCACAACCGCGGCTCCTTCGGAGGGCAACGCGAATGGTCAGTGAACTGCAATTCGAAAGGTGTCATGGACGCGTCGGCTCTACTCCGGTGTGGCACCGGTTTTCAACCGGTGGCTTTGCAGCGTGGCGCCAGCCCGGCCCGGCAGAGCTTCGGCTTCCAGCCGGTGCGCCCGGCGCAATCCGCCACCTCGCCAGCGAGCCGCGGGCTTCAGCCCGCGCGGAGTCCGCGTTTGTAACCGGGCTTCAAGCCTCGCAATCGTCTCCCCCGATTTCGGGATCAGTCGCCCCACGCCATGGTGTCGCACGACTCGGAGCGTCCCTACCGATCGAAGCACCGCGCGGGCTGAAGCCCGCGGCTCGCTTCAGAGCCACAATACCGCGGCGGACGCGAACGACGCGGAGAATTGCAGGCATCGCGACACTCTTGACGGGCCTGCTCGCCCCAACCGCCTTCGGCCAGCCCAACAACCCAGGCAAGGTCGATCTGAAGTTCAACCAGTTCTACAACTTCCCCGAGATGGTCGATGCACTCGAAGAACTTGTAGCCGCCTACCCGAAGTTTCTCACGCTCGAATCCCTCGGCAAGAGCACCGAAGGCCGGGACATGTGGCTGGTGACCATCAACAACCCGGACACCGGCTCACACCGCGACAAGCCGGCCATTTACATCGACGCCAACGTCCACGGCAACGAAGTGCAGGGCACCGAAGTCTGCCTGTACACCATCTGGTACCTGATGAAGAGCTACGGCGTCGTCGAGAAGCTGACCAAGGCCGTGGACGAACGGGCCTTCTACGTCATCCCGTCGGTCAACCCCGACGGCCGCGCCCACTGGTTCGACGATCTGAACACCTCAAGCTCGTCGCGATCCGGCAAGGAGCCGCGCGACAACGACTACGACGGACTCTATGATGAAGACGGCTACGACGACCTCGACGGCGACGGCTACGTGACCGTGATGTGGCGGCCAGACCCGAATGGGCGCTTTCGTCGGTCGCAGAAGGATCCGCGCATCTTCGAACGCGTCGGGCCGGACGAGAAGGGCGAGTGGGATTTTGCCGGCATGGAAGGCATCGACAACGACGGCGACGGCCGCATCAACGAGGACGGACCGGGCGGCTACGACATGAACCGCAACTGGCCCAGCGACTGGCAGCCGGAGTACATCCAGGGCGGCGCGGGCGAGTATCCGTTTTCCCAGCCGGAAACCGCCTGCATCGGCGCGTTTCTGCTCGATCACCCCAACGTCGCGGCCGTGCAGTCCTATCACAACTCGGGCGGCATGATCCTGCGCGGGCCGGGGGCCAACTACCGCGAAGGCGTTTACCCGCGGTCTGACACAAACGTCTACGACGAGATCGGCCGCACCGGCGAGCGCATCCTGCCGTATTATCGTTACATGATCATCTACAAGGATCTCTACACCGTTCACGGCGGCTTCGTGAACTGGACCTCGGAAGGGCTGGGCATCTTCAGTTTCACCAACGAACTCTGGAACGATGACCAGTTCTACTACGGCAAGGAAGGCGATTGGAACCGCGACGAGCAGTCGATGAAGTTCCGCGACCTGCTGCAGTTCGGCGAGACCTTTGTCGACTACAAACCGTTCGACCACCCCACCTACGGCCCGGTCCTGATCGGCGGTTCGACCAAGTACGCCTCCCGCGTGCCGCCGGTCTTCATGCTGGAGGAGCTGTGCCACCGCAACTTCGCCTTCACCATGTACCACGCCGACCAGATGCCCCGGCCGGCATTCGGGCGGACGTGGGTCAAGGAGATCTCACCGTCCGTCTGGTCGCTGACCGTCGAGCTGCGCAACGAGGCCGCCATCCCCACGATCAGCGGCATCGCGGCGCAGAAACAGATCGGCGCGCGCGATCACGTGACGCTGACGGCGGCGGGGGGGATTGTTGGCGGCGGAGCGGGTCAGGACGATGGCGGTGAAATCGGTCAGGACGGTGGCGGTGAAGCGGGCGCGGGTAAAGGCGGCGAACCTGGACACGCCGACGCTGTCGGCGCGCCGGGCGACCGGCCGAAAGTGCTCGCCTCGGGCACGGTCCGCGAGTGGTACGACACCACGATGGACCTGACTAAAAGGAAGCCCGAACGCATCTGGCTCGACCGCGGCCTCGGCAGCCGCGAGGGCGTGCTGTGCCGCTGGATCATCGCGGGCGATGGCGACGTGGAGGTGACGTATTGGTCGCAGAAGGGTGGGCAGATCGCCAGGACGATAACGCTGGCGAGTGAGTGAGAAAGACAGCGCCGGCGGGCGTGCTCGCGTCCCGATCTGATTCACGCTGCGCGGTCAGGCGCCAGCGCCGAGCCGCAGGCTTCAGCCTGCGCGATTCCGCCGGATGTGGAGCGGCTACGAATCGCACGAAGATATGGTCCTGTGCACTCACATCTGCCAGTCGCACTCGCTGTACTTGTTGCGGCCGTCGTGCTTGGCGTCGTACATGGCGCGATCGGCGCGGCTGACGAGGGCGCCGAAGGGCGGCGTCGCGTGGTAGGGATCGACCCAGACCAGGCCGATGCTGACCGTCACCGGGGCGGCGGCGCCCTCGTGGCGGACGGGCTCGGCGCTGACGCGGGTGAGCACGCGCGACATGATCTGCCGCGCCTCCTCGCGCGTGCAGTCGTAGAGCAGCGTGACGAATTCATCGCCCCCGACGCGGCCGACGACGTCCTGCTTGCGCACGGCCGATTCCAGGATGGATGCGACGCGCGTCAACACCACGTCGCCGAAGGCGTGGCCGTAGGCGTCGTTGATCTGCTTGAAGCGGTCGACGTCGGTGTATCCGACTGCGAAACCCACGCCGTAGCGCCGGGCCTGCGCCAGTCGCGCCTCCGCCGCTTCGAACAGGCCCTTGCGATTGAACACGCCCGTGAGCGGGTCGTGGACGACGAGTTCTTCCAGTCGCTGGCGATCGTATCGAACCTGGGCCAGTTCGACTTCCATCGAGTCCGCCCGCTGGGTCAGTTGCATCAGCCCGCGCACCAGCGCCTCGGTGTTCTCCGCGATCCGCCGGCCGACGCGGGCCGTCAGCGTCGCGACGTCCAGTGCCGGCTCGCGGCCGTCGCAGAGCATCCGGTGCGTCTCGCGGAAAGCATCCCAGATGTCGGTGAGCAGTTCCGAGGCGGATGCGTAGGGCGTCGCTTTCTCGTTGGCGGACAGGAACGCGCAGATGGCGTCCACGTCGCGCGTCGGCCAGACGCCGGTTACGTGCGGCAGCAGCGAGGCCACCGCGGTCGCCGTCGCCAGCGTCCGGTCAGGAAGATATCGAAGGAGGTCTTCGTGCGCGTGGTGAAACGCGACGGCGTCGACGAACGGCTCCGGCAGTTCGAGCCGCTCGGAGATGAGCCGTCCCGCCTCGCAGTGGTCCATCCCGAAGAGGGCCGCTTCGCGCTCCAACCGCGTATCGAGCGGCAGCTCCGCGTCCTCCAGCAGCCGCAGCGCATCGTTCGCACGCACGGCGCACATGACCGGCACCGCGATGTCCTGGAACAGGCCGCACAAGAACGCCTCGTCAGCGATCTCCGCGTCGCCCGCGCGCTCGGCGACGCGGCGGGCGCAGACCGCCTTCAGCAGCGCCGACTCCCACAGCGTATTCTCGACATCGGGCGGCAGTCTCAGCTCGTGATGCAGCCCGGAGAGACAGTAGCTCATCGACAGGGTGCGCACAGACGTCTGCCCGAGCAGCGACACCGCCGCCTTGACGGTCGTCACCTTGCGTCGCACGGCGCACCAGGGCGAGTTCGCCAGCCGCAGCAGACGCGACGCCAGGCCCGGATCGGTTTCGATGATGGCGGCATAGTCGGTGGAGTCGGCGTCCGGATCATGGCCGAGCGCGATCAGTTTGACCATCACCGAGGTGGATGACGGCAGGTAGTGAAGCGCATCCAGCCTGGCTCGCAGGTCATCGGGCGCGACCGGCCGATCGCCGCGACTCGTCAGGGTTGCGTTCGCCACCGCCATGCATGCTCCCGCCCTGAGGGCGACGATCGAGTCTCGTGATCCCGCGAGCAGCCTGTCGCGGTCTGACAGGCTCCCAACGCGGTTTTCATCGTCGAACGCGAAACCCGCCTTGACCGTGGCGGAAAGGCAGCACCGCGCATTCGCAGTCGTCCGGGATGATCGGTCGCTGGCTGGCGCGGCTTATCGGCTGCCGCGACAGCGACCCGCGGGCATCGCGATGTTCGCGGCCGGGTTGGACGCGGATGGCGCGGATGTTTGCGATCTGGTGGCGCAAGGGTCCAAGTCTTATAATGCGACCACTCGTGAGTGTGACGGTCGTCACGCGTCGTGGGGGCGAGAGGGCGTCACAGCGAGGCGGGTGGGTGGCTGGCGCTGAAGTGCGTTGGCGGAGGTCGATGGCCCGTACGCATTCCAGCCTGTGGATGGTGGCCGCGACCGTGGTGAGCGCGGTTTTCGCCGTCGTCCGCGCCGACGGACAGGCACCGGAGCAGCCGGCGCCGGCGCCGCCGTCGCTCGAATCCTCAATCCTTCCCGGCTACGAAGTCCACGGGTGGACGACCAACGACGGCCTGCCGCAGAACTCCATCACGTCCATTGCACAGACGCGCGACGGGTATCTCTGGCTGGGCACCTTTTCCGGACTCGTCCGCTTCGACGGCGTCCGATTCAAGACCTTCGATTTTGTCAACGCTCCTGATCTGGGCAGCAACCGCATTACCGCGTTGAGCGCGGATGATCGCGGCGGCCTGTGGATCGGGACCGAGGACGGCGTCGTGCAGCGCTACGGCGAGGGGGCGTTCTCGGCTGTCCCGGGGATGGTGCGACGGCCCGGCGTCTCGATCATGGACATCGTGACCGATGCCGACGGCGCCTGGATCCTGGCGGCGCAGGACGGGCTTTACCGGGCCGATGCGGATGGATCGGTGCAGCAGATCCCGGTGACGGAGGATCCCGCCGTCGGTCGGCTGCGCGCGATTCACGCCGAGCGCGACGGCGGCCTGCTTATCGCGGGCACGAAGGGCGTCATGCGCTATCGGGATGGGAGCTTCGCGCCGTTCGCACTGGCAGAGGCGGGCGACCCGGGACTTCGGACACTGGTCGAGGATGCGCACGGCAACCTCTGGATCGGCGCGACGCAGGGACTGATGCGCGTCGCAGAAGGCCGGCTCGAACCGCACGACTCTGGCGCAGAACCGGGTTGGGTGGTCACGCTTCTCGCCGCCACGGACGGCTCGCTGTGGCTGGGCGGATCAGAATGGGTCGGCCGCCTGGAGCCTGAGCGCCACGCGATTGAAACGCGGTTGGCGCTGTCGCCGGCAGAGCGCCAGCGACTGCACATCCGGTCGATGACCGAAGATCGCGAGGGCAACATCTGGGTCGGCACGGATGGTAACGGCCTCTTCCGCATCCGGGCGCGGCGCATGCAGCAGGTCACCTGCCGATCCGGCGGCGTCGAACGGCCGGCGTACGATTTCGTCGACGACGTGAACGGCCACGTCATCCTTGCGTTTGCCGACGTGCGAGGTCTGTGGCGCTGGGTGGACGCCAGGCTGGAGCCCTTTCATCCGGAAACGGTCACGACGTTTGTCCGCGGCCTCGCGACGGACGCGCATGGCGGCGTGTGGGTGTGCGACGACCAGCGCCTCCTTCGGATCCATGAGCGTTCGTTCACAGCTTACGACGGACGTCACGGATTGCCGGCGGGGCGACTGGGGCGGCCGCACGTTACCCGGAACGGAGACGTCTGGGTCGGCGGCGCGGCGCTGTATCGGCTTGAGGGCGAGGCGTTCGTCCAGGTTCCGGATACGCCGCCGGGCGAAGTGTGGCTGGATGCCGGAGACGGGGCGATCTGGTTCGTCACGGCTGATCGTCGCGGCGTCGGGCGGATCGATGATGACGGCGTCCGTCTCTTCGGCCCCGCCGACGGGCTGGGCAGCGCCGAGGTTCGCTCAATGGCTGAGGATGACGCGGGCGTCATCTGGGTCGGCACCTACGGCGGCGGGCTCGTTCGGGTCAAGGACGACCGGTGCGTGCCGCTGACGCAGGCGAACGGGCTGTGCGAGAACGTCGTCTCCAGCGTCCTTTCGGATGGCGCCGGGCGACTGTGGATGAACGGAAATCAGGGCGTCTGTGCGGCTCAGCTCGAGGAACTCAACGCCGTGGCGGACGGACGGCTCGCCAGGCTGACGGCTATCCTGCTGCCCGCAAACGAAGGATATGGCAGCGGCGGGCACCGCGCTTCCGACGGGCGTCTCTGGTTCGGCACGGTCGCGGGCTTTGAGATCGTCGACCCGACCCGGCTGGTTCGCAACATGACGCCGCCATCGGTCGCGATCGAGTCGGTGGAGACGGACGGGACGTCGGCCGAGCCGCGCGGGCCGCTCCGCATCCATCCCGGGCAGCGCGACATGCGCATCCGCTATACGGGGCTGAGTTTCGTCGCCCCCTCGCTGGTGCGGTTCCGATACAAACTCGAGGGGTATGATCGCGACTGGATCGACGCGGGCACGCGGCGCGAGGCCGAATACACCAATCTCCCGCCCGGCGCCTACCGTTTCCGGGTGACGGCCTGCAACAACGACCAGGTATGGAACGACGTCGGTGCGTCCTTCGATGTCGAGTTTCTCTCGTACGCTTACGAGACGACGTGGTTCTGGATCGGATGCGCGGTCGTGACCGCGACATGCGGGTATGCCGGATACCGGGCGCGGACGCGTTCGATCCTGCGCCGCAACGCCGAACTGGAAAGCCAGATCGCAGAGCGGCAACGCGTCGAGTCGGCGCTTCGCGCCAGCGAGAGCCAGTACCGCGACTTCATCGCGACCAACCTGGCGGGCGTGTGGCGGTTCGAATTGAGCCGCCCCATGCCGATCGACCTGCCGTTCGAAGCCCAGACCGAGTGGGCGGAACGCGAGATGACCATCGCCGAGTGCAACGACGTCTTCGCCCGCATGTACGGATTCGACGGCGCCGCCGACCTGATCGGACGCTCGCCGCGCGTTCTCTGGGGCGACGGCGCGACCACTGCGCTGCGCGTCCTGCGTCAATTAATCGAGAGCGGGTACCAGTTTGACGCCGTCGTCACCAGAGAGGTGCTCCGCTCGGGAACGCCCCGCCACTTTCTCAACCTCGCCCGAAGCGTCATTGTGGACGGTCGCCTGGTCCGCGTCTGGGGCACGCAGGTCGACGTGACGGAACAGATGCTCGCGCAGTCGCGCCTCCGGGAAAGCGAGAGCCGCCATCGCGCGCTGGTCGAGAACATCCCCGGCACCGTCTTCCGCTGCGAGTCCGTGTCGCCGCGCCGCGTGCGCTACGTCGGCGAATCCATCGAGGCGCTGTGTGGCGGCTCGGGACAGGCCACCTCCGGGGAACGCACGCGATCGCATTACACACTGGTTCACCCCGACGACCGGGCAGCGGTCGAGGCGGCCATCGAGCAGGCCCTGGCCGCAGCCGAGCCTTACCAGATTGAATATCGCATCGAAACGGCGGACGGGCGGGTCCGCTGGGTGCGCGAACACGGCCGCCCCATCGCGGGCAACGACGACAAGGATTGCTTCATCGACGGCGTCCTCTTTGACATCACCGAAGCCCGCCGCGTGGAGGAGGAGCGGCTGAAGCTCGTCGATCAACTGCGCCAGGTTCAGAAGCTCGAAGCGGTCGGAACGCTGGCCGCGGGAATTGCGCACGACGTGCGCAACGTGCTGACCGCGGTTCTGGGCAGCGTGGACGTGGCCGAGACCTGCCGCGGCGATGAAGGCAAGCTGCTTGGCGCGCTTGACGACGTCCGCTCCGCCGCCACCGAATGCGGTCGCGTGGTTGATTCGCTGGTCACGTTCACCCGGCGGGAGTCGTCGCAAATGGCCGCGCTCGATCTGGCGGCCGTCGTCCGCCGGGCGATTCCGCTCATGCGGCCGACGCTGCCGGACTCGATCAAGGTGACCACGGACGTTCGCGCCGAGCAGGCGTTCGTGTGGGGTAACGCCAGCCACCTCCACCAGGTTCTGCTCAACCTGGCCCTGAACGCCCGCGACGCCATGCCCGATGGCGGCACGCTGCGGGTTTCGCTCGACCTGCCCCCGACCGGCGGCGCCAATGGCAGTGACATCGACGCCGAGGGCCTGGTCCGGCTGATCATCGAGGATACGGGCGTCGGCATGCCCCGCGACGTGCGCGAGCGGGCGTTCGAACCGTTCTTTACCACCAAGACGCGCGAACGCGGGACAGGACTGGGTCTGGCGATGGTCCACGGCATCATCCAGGAACATCGCGGCGACATTACCATCGACTCGCACGTCGGCCGGGGTACGCGCTTCACGATTACGCTGCCGCGTTGCCGCCCGCCGTCGGGCGGCGCCGAACCGGCGCGCGATCCGCGGAAGCCGCCGGTCAGTCGCGGTCTGACCGTGCTGCTGATCGAAGATCATGCCCAGGTGCGTGCCGTCCTGGTCCACACGCTGGTTGCGGATGGATTTCACGTTCTGCCGGCGGAGGACGGAGAAGAGGGTTTGCTGGCGTTCGAGCAGAACGCGGGAACCATTGACCTCGTGATCGTCGACATGGACCTTCCCAAGATCAGCGGACCGGCGGTCGTGCAACGGATCCTGCAATCACATCCGAACCTGCCGATCATCGCGATTACGGGATCGGACGAGCGACTGCCCGAACTGCCGGTGCTGACGCGGGGCGCGGTGCTGCGCAAACCGTTTTCCCTGTCCCTGCTGACCTCCACCGCGGCGCAACTTCTGGTCAACGATCACGGCCGTTCCGCCGTATCGACGTGACGGCCGAGAGGTACTCCGCGCTTCGCACCCTGCGACGTGCGGTGCGCGCGGCGTGGCCAGCCAGACCGTGATTCCGCCCGTACGCCTTCCCGGGCGCGCGTGCGCCGGGCGTTGACGTCGGGGCGGCGGTCCCGCGCCGCAGGCGGTGGACGCCATCACGACGCAGCACTACGATTCCTGAGCGGCACGAGCACGGATCGGTCGACGGAGAAAACCTGTGACATTCATGTCGAGCAACGTCGATGCCCTGGCGGCGGCCGTCGGTCGCGTACCGAGCGGCTGCGGGATTCTTACGGCCGCGCACGCCGACCGCTCGACCGGCATGTTGGCGTCCTGGTTTCAGCAGGTTTCCTTCGAGCCGCTGGCCATCTCGATCTGCGTCCGTCCGGACCGGCCGATCGTTTCGCTGATGACCCAGTCCCGCCGGTTCGTGCTCAACGTGCTCGGCCAGGACCCGAAGGCGATGTTTCGCCACTTCGGGCGCGGCTTCACGCTGGAGGAGGACGCGTTCACCGGGCTGGCCTGCGAAGAGTCCGACTTCGGTCCGGTGCTCAGCGATAGCGTCGCGGCGGTCATGGCGTGTTCGATCGTCGCGGACCATCTCTGCGGCGACCACCGCCTCTACGTCGGCCGCGTCGATCGCGGCTGGGCGTCGTCCGAAATGGCCCCGTACGTCCACACCCGGCGCAGCGGCGCGGGGTACTGACGGCGCCATCGGGGAGCCTGTGATGTCGCACCGTGTTTTCAACCGGTGGCCGCGGCGATCATGACCGGCAAAAGCAAACACGGATTTGCGTGGTTTTCCCGGACTTCAGGCGACGTGGGGCGAGCAACGGCGACAGTTCGCCCAGCCGCTCCGAGGCCCTGATCGTCATCGGGCCGCCTCGACGGTGTGCAGTACCAGACTGGTCTCGCTGTCCGGTTCCCATTCAACCGTGCGAAATGCGCAAATCGAGCCCGGGAGTTTCAGATGAAGCGCGTCCTCGACCTCCAACTTTGCCCCCCTGATCGCTGCATCAAACAACATGACGGTGCGACTGCCAAAGCCCACCTTCACGGAGTTCTGTGGAAAGTCGAGGGTTCCCGCCTGCAGAAGATGTCGCTCGACGACTTCATCGCTTGGCCCGTACAGCCATCGTGCGAGGAAAAGGCGATTTTCCACCTGCAGTTCCGCGAGGGGTGTGGGATCCGCGCCAATGACGAGGGCCTGCGCCGCACCGACAGTCAGCACGCCCAGCCAGTCGTTGACCTCGCAGGCCCGTCGGTAGTCCTCGCCATCTGCGCCACAACCACGCCAGAGCTCAGCCTGGGTGCTTGCCATCATGATGAGCGGACCGCCTGCTGACTCAATCCAGTTCACATCCCCGCCCTTCGAGAGCCTGCCAGACGATTATGTGACATGCCTCGGAGTCATCTTGAACTCGGCGCATCAGTCGCCTCGATGCACGCGAAAGGTAAACTCGACGCCAGCCTGTATCAATTCAGCCCGTACGACTTCAAGGAAGTTCAGGGCACGGCTGCCGGGCTCGTGCTTTCCAACGACGTTGAACCGCACCGGCCGACCCGCTGCACGGGGATAACTCGTGCAGAGTTCGCCACTCTCGACGAATCTCACGTAGGCGTTAATCTTGTCCTGCAACATGCGCAGGTGGCCGTCCTCGTCGGACCAGTCGAGGTGATCCGTGATGGTCAGCACGACGATCCCCGTTGTGCGCTCGATGCCGATGGCATCTACGACGTTTGTCTGTTCTATCGACAACGGTTCTGCCTGAACACTGAGACCACGAAGTGCCCTTGACCCACCGCGCCGCCCGATGCCTGCGACGCTCACGCCTCCCGCAACCGCGACTCGATCTGTTCGCCCACCTGTTTCGGGTCGGCCTTGCCGCCGGATATCTTCATGACCTGTCCCCGCAGAAACCCCGCCACGGCCTTTGCTTTCTTCGGGTTGGCGGCGTCGGCCACGGCTTGCGGGTTTTCCCGCAGCGCCTGTTCGATCCATTCGGCGATCTGACCGGCATCCTGCACCTGGACCAGGCCCAACGAGGCGGCGATGGCGTCCGGCGCGTCGGGTCGCGTCAGCATCGCCTCGGCCACGGCGTTGGCCGCGGTTGCGCTGAGCGTACCATCGTGCGCCAGTCGAGCCAGCGCGCCCGTCCGCGATGCCTCCACGCCCAGCCCGGCGATCGACACCCCGCGCTCGTTGGCGAGCTTCTGCCAGACGTTGACGAACTGTTTCCCCACCACCGGCGCGGGCCCGCCCGCGGCGACCGCGGCCTCGAGAAGGTCGGCCGTGGCGCGGTCGGAGACGATCGTGGCCGCGTCGCCTGCGGACAGACCGAAGTCGCGCTCAAACCGCTGCCGCCGCGCGATCGGCACTTCTCCCATGCGCAGTCGCAACGACTCGATGGTCGCCTCATCGATGGCCACCGGCCGCAGGTCCGGGTCGGGGAAGTAGCGATAGTCGTGCGCGGCTTCCTTGGGCCGCTGATATTCCGTGCGGGCGCGGTCATCGTCCCAGCCGCGGTTTTCGTTGGGGGCGACGCCGAGCACGTAGTCGGGATCCGCCGTCCACTGCGACACCTGCCGCCGGGACTCGTAGTCGATTGCGTCGCGCAGCGAGCGGAAGCTGTTGAGGTTTTTGATCTCCGCAATGGGCGTGCGAATTGTCCGGCCGTCGTGCTCGATTTCGACGTTGACGTTCGGCTCGAACCGCATGTGCCCCTTCTGCATGCTGCCTTCGCTGACGCCGAGGTACGTGACCAGCCGCTGCAACTCGACGGCGAAGACGTAGGCATGTTCGGCGGAGCGGATGTCCGGCTCGGTGACGATCTCCAGCAGGGGCGTGCCGGCCCGGTTGGCGTCGACAAGCGTCCCCCCCTCGGCGTCATGAACGTTGCGGGCGGCGTCTTCTTCCAGATGAGCGCGGCGGATGCGCACGCGGCCGTGGGGCAGGGTGCGTGTAACGGCGGCTCCGGGGGCATCGTCGCCGGGGACGTCGAAGTACCCGTCAGCCGCGATGGGCATGTCGTACTGGCTGATCTGGTAGTTCTTGGGCATGTCGGGGTAGAAGTAATTCTTCCGGTCCCATTTGGTCAGGCCGGCGATGCGGCAGTTGAGCGCCAGGCCCATGAGGATGGAGAGTTCCACCGCGGCCCGGTTGATGACGGGCAGCGAACCGGGATGGCCGAGGCAGACGGGGCAGGTCCGTGTGTTGGGGGGGGCGTCGAAGTCCACGGCGCAGCCGCAGAACATCTTGCTGCGCGTGCGAAGCTGGACGTGGATTTCCAGCCCGACGATGGTCGTGGTTCGAGGCTGAGTCATCGGCGTCTTCGGCGCCGGCCGGGCCGTGGCTGCCGGCCGTATCACTTCGTCGGGCAGCTTTCAGCAATGGCCGTTGGTCGGCGCCCCGCCGGACGCGATTCGGGTTCCATCCGAGACCGCTCCGTCAGGACGGACCGCGACGAGTATGACTCTGATCGACTCGAGAATCCACCGTTGACGGGACCGTGACGGTCCGCGGCTGCGTGGGCGGCGGCGCTGCGACCCTCGCCGGTGGCGCGGGCGCAGCGGGCGATGCCCGGCCAGGTTACCGACATGCGCTGCGCTTGCCCTTCAGCTTGCAGGCGCCCTCGCCGTCGGGGCAGTCGATGGTGGTTCGCAGCTTGCGTGAGCAGTCGCGGACGCGCTCACAATCGCGCTTGACGTCGAACTCGTCGCCGAGCGGCGGGCAGGCATCGCAGCGCCCCTTCGCTTTGACTCGCTTCAACCCGTATCGACAGGTCAGCGTCGCCTCACACTCGCCAATCCAGGTGAAGCGGGCGCGGACGTTGTCGGCTCCCATGAATGCGCGGCCGTCGCGAATGACCCCGACCTGACCGGCCTTCAAGGCCCAGTCGCCGCCGAGCGCCCCGTCAGGTCGGTTGAAGCTGTCGCAGACGCCGTCGACGCCGACGGTGAAGTCGTCGATGGCGGCGATGCCGGTGAATCCGGCGATGCCGGTCTCGGCGCCGTTGCGCGGCACCCAGCCGCCGCGCTCGTGAACCTGATCCGGCCCGGGCGGCTGCAGACGGCTGAAGGTCAGTTTGACGTTGCCGACTCCGTCGTGATCCACGCGCATGTCCGCGCTTTTGAAGTGTGCCGGAAGCCCAAACCACCCGGCGCCTCCCGTCATTCCCGGCCAGCCGCCGGCGCCCTCGCCGCGATAGAACCCGACGAAGCCAAACTGGCCGCTGGAATCCTTCTGCTGCACCTTGATGTAGAGCTGGTCCACACCGTCGCCGTCAAGGCACAACGCCACGTATTGAAGCTGGGTGCCGAACGTCTCGACCCGGGCGCTGACGGTCTGCGGTGCGGAGACACCGGGTGGGACGCGCGGGGGTACCCACGGCGGAGCGTCGCGATTCAGGAGTGGGTCGATGTCGCCTGCCTGAGCGGGCAGGGCGACAACCAGACTGCATTGCAGTGCGATGATCAGCGCGGACATGAAGCGCCTCCTCTTGTCGGGCCGATGGGTCGCGGCCAGGAGGAGTCGGCGCGAGCCAACCCGGCGACAGGACTACAGGATGCGCGCCAGTATCCCGCGAAGGCCGCCGCGAGTCAAGGCGTGCCGGCGCCCGGCGCGGGTCTGGAAGGCTCCGCCGGCGCGGCGTCGCTCTGACCCGGCGCCGCGCACGGATTGCGTCCCGGCGGGCCGTTGCGATACGCCTCGCACTGCTCCGTCGTCATCACGCACAGCAGATCGATCTCGTAGATCACCCACTCGCCTTCGTCGATGCCGGCGCGGGCCGGGCCCTGGTACTGCACCCGCAACTGCCGCCGGCCGCCGGTCTTCATGCTCGGCAGCGCCGTCCGCCAGGCGGCGGTACACATCTTCAACGGTATGACATACGGATCGCGGCGCATGCGCGAGCTGTCCAGCAGCGACTCCGGTTTGTCTTTGTGCTTGTCTGGCCAGACGGCGTAATGCACGGCCACGGCGGAGTCGGCTGTCGGGGATGGACCTTCGCCCACTTCGATGTCGTAGCTGAAGATCCCCGGCGCGATCTCCTTGTACTGGTCCGGCGCGACTGTCGTCAGCTTCGGGCGCGGGCCAAGTTCCTCCACGCGGCGCACGTTGACGCGAAACACCACGTCTTCATCTGCGCACATGCCGGGCATGAGCTGCTCGCCGAAGGCGTAGCCGGCCTTGCCGATGATCAGCCGCTCGCCGCCCTCCTTCATGCCGACCATGCCGGCAGGCCACAGCCTCGCTTCCGTTTCGGTGTCGCGCAGCACGGATCGCCGCGGCCGGCCGGGCATCGAGCCGCGCAGCAGGACGCCTTCAGCGTTCCAGAGCTTGTAGTCGAAGGTCACGATCGAATCGGACTGGACTTCGGCGCCGTCGCCTGATTTGCGATCCACGACGCGAACGTTCGTCGAGACGGCCACCTCCGTCTTTGGGTTCCAGGACGGCGCCTCGGGGATCGGCTCGTCGCTGATCTCAACGAGCACCACGTCGACGTTCAGCGCCGCGTCGGGCGGGATCTTCCCGCCGTCACCCTTTCCCTTGTAGGCGAGCTTGGGGGGGATGAGCAGCTTGCGCTTTCCGCCCACCTTCATGTCGGCCAGGCCCTCGCGCAGGCCGGGGATCAGATCCTCCCCGTAGGTGATCTTGCGCGGCAGGGCAAAGCCGCCGCAGGGCGTGACGTCCGTGCCGTCCTTGAGCCGCGTACGCATGCGGATGGTCAGCGTCTGGCCGGACTGTGGCGACGGCCCCTCGCCGACGTACTGATCGATGTACACCAGTCCGGACTCAGTTTTCTGCCGCGTTTCCGGCACGATGGTGCGCCCGGCGGCGACGTCGTCAATGAAGGTCGCCAGCTTTCGGTTGATGTCCTCCGCGGCCGTGTCCAGAATCGGCGCGGCCGATGCGACACGGCGCACGCGCACCTGATCGATCAGGTCGTACCCGTACTTGTCCATAAACTGCTGCGCGGACGCCTCCTTGTCGAGGTCGCCGCGGAAAAACACCATGACAGGCATGGTGAGCTTGTCGAGCGGGTCGATGACCGCCGCGTCAGAGAGCGGCGCATCGCCGCCGCCGATCACCCTCGCCCGCCGTGGCACGACGTTGACCAGCACGAGAAACGGCACGTCGGCGGCGTGCCGCGCCGCCAGCTCGATGGCCACGGGTCCGTCGTCACCCTCGGCGGCCAGGGCGAAGCGCGTGATCTTCCGTCGTTTCAGCGTCTCCTCGACGATGCCGGCGATGTTGCGGATGGCGGCCGTGTCGGAGCGGTCGAACGAGCGCGGGATCGGGATGGGCACGACGCGGTGGCTCGCCGCGAAGACCTCCAGTTGCCGCCGCCACACGTTCGTGGTCGCGCCGGGCGTTGAGGCGTCGCCGCCGGGTGCGTCGAGCAGTACGACGATCGGCCGCTCATCGGCGTTCGGCTCCTGCCCGAGCGCGGGCGGTTCGGCCGGGGTCGCGTCCTGGGCGGCGAGCCGGCCTGCCAGGTGCGCTGGCGCCGCCAGCGCAAGCACCACAATCGTCACAATCCCGGATATCCTGCACACGCTGCTCATGGCTGGTCGGCTCGCTGGGGGCTGAATTTCGGTGAATCTCCGGCGTCTCGCGGCATCGTCGGATGCGTCGCGCGCGGCCTGCTCACTCTATCGGAACCCGGCCGCGGTGGCATCGCCTGCGCCTCTCGCGGCCGCTCCTCGTCTGACAAACGCACCCGCGGCGGCGACATTGCCCCGCGTCGGGATTCGGCGGCGCGCGGTCGGTGCGAACACGGGTGGGTGTCGAGCAGCCGCGCGGCTCGCAAGGCGGCGACGAAGGTCCGTATAATTCGGTGCGAGGCGCTAACGATGATCGCCGTCGGCCGTCGATGTTGCCGGTCGGCGGGCGGGAGGTTTCGTCAATGGCGGTTGATCCCGCGACGTTAGGGCAGAACTTGTGGTTGATCGTGGCGGCGATTGTGCTGCTCGGCATGGTCGCGACGGCCGGCGTCGCGGTGTCGGCAGTCGTTCGCAGCGCGCTGGCCATGAGACGGCAGACGCGGTCGCTGGCGGCCTACGCCGCGGCTCTGCGACGACCCAACGGCGAAGCGTACCCGCCGTTCTTCGCCGGCCGGTGCCAGCGATGCTCACGCGGCCACAGCCGCATCTACGCCGCCGAGTCCGGGAAGGAACTGTGTCCAACGTGTCTCGACGCTGAGGATTGACGGCCGCGGCGCCGATTGCCGGGTGAAACGTCGCCCACCTCAGAGCCGGTGCCACACGTCGGCAGCGAAAATGACGCGGCCGCGGACGAGCCAACTCGACCGCGGCCGCCGGACTAAAGGTTTCACGCCTGATCGGAACGACGCCTCGGCGATCAGCCGCAACTGTCGCGCTTGCCCTTGATCTTCTTGCAGATGCCGCGCCCGCCGTCGGGGCAGGGAACCTGCTTGATGCTGAGCTTCTTCTCGCATTCTTTCACGTCTTCACACGACGCTTCGGTCGCGTAGAGGTCGTTCTTGCCCGGGCAGGCGCTGCAGCCCTTCTTGGCCTTGGCGTTTTTCTTGAGCTTGTACTGGCAGTTGGACCCGCCGAGGCCGGCCGTCAGGCTGGCGTCGTCGAAGTAGGTGCCCGTGCTGCCGCCGGCGCCGGGCTCAGCGCCGTACAGATCGAGCGCCTGGATGTTCGGCTGACCGCCGGGCGCCACCGCGTCACGCCAGCTCACGCCGCTTTCCAGAAGCTGATCGTCGTAGTAGATGTCGAACGTGTCGGCGTCGATGTCGATTTCGACGCGGAACTCGACCCAGCGGCCCTTGATCAACGCGCCGATGTCGAAAGCGGACCAGCGCACCACGCGGCCCGTGTCGGCGTTGAGTTCCACGACGACGGACCAGTTGTTGTTGTTGCCGATGACGGGATACGTATTCAGCAGGATGACCGATGCCTTGCCCTGGGCGTCGTTGGGCACGAAGGTCATGATGCGGAACGTCCACTGGCCGCCGCTCTCGTTGAACCGCTGAACGGTGTCATCTCCGGGACCGACGGCGCCGACGATCTTCAACGAGTTGTCCCCGCTGTTGGCTTCCTCGTCGGAGACGGCGCCGCAGACGCCGACGCTGCCCTCCCATTCTTCCCATCCGCCCTGGCCGCAGATCTCACCGAGGCCGTAGCTTTCGAAGTCGTCGCTCCAGTCCGCGTGCGCGGCCGATACCATCAGCGCAGCCGCAAACAGACTCCACCCACATGCTGATTTCCGCATCGAATTCCTCCTGACATGAAAGGACGTGTTCGCCCGACGGTGGTCTGCCGTGGGCGCGACCCGGTCTCTGCGGCGTAGTATACCGATCGGGCCGGTCCGTCTCAAGCCGTTGCAACGTCGCCCGGGCGGGTTAGACTCGCCGACCGCTCGCCCCCGGCGGGGCGGCGCGAGGACGCCTCCGATGCCGGTCCAGTTGTTTCCCCAGCCTCACCCGTTCACGGCCGCTGAAGTCGCCGCCAATCTCGGGCTGGCGCTGGCGCTCGCAACGGCGACGGCACTGCTCTACCGCCGGCTCAGTTCCGGGCCGTCCTACGCCGGCTCGTTCGTCGTAACCCTGATCGTGACGCCGGTCGTCGTCGCGATGGTCATCATGGCCATCGGCGGCAACGTCGCGACGTCTCTGGGTCTGGTGGGCGCCCTGTCGATCATCCGCTTTCGCACGGTCATCAAGGACACCCGCGACACGGCCTACCTCTTTCTGATGGTCGGCATCGGCCTGTGCTGCGGCTCGGGAGCGCACGCTCTGGCCATACTGGGCACCGGGGTGGTGGCGGCCGTACTGTTCGGCGTTCACGTGGCGACGCGTCGCGGCACGCGGTCGGATGAGTTCATCCTGGTCTTCCGCAAGTCCAGCCTCAACGGATCGCCCGGCGCCGATGCCGCCCTCGACGGCATGGTCGACTGGCGCAAGCTGCACGGCGCCGCCGATCTGGGCAACGGCGACGGCATCGAATACACCTACCGGATCCGTCTTGCGCCGGACGTCTCCGCGGAGCAAATGATCGAGCGGCTCAAGCGGATCGACGGCGTTCGCGACACGTCGCTGATCAGCCCCGAAAGTCAGGCGCCTGTATGACCGCGATCGACGAGGCCCCGGCCGTGGTACTACCGGCCGGCGGCGTCGTGGAACGCCCGACCCTCGCGTGGCGGCGCGAGTTCAAGTTCCCGGTGCCGCGGACGGTCCTGTCGCGGCTCGTCGCCGACCTGCGGGGGCTGCTTCAGCCGGACCCGTACGCGGCGCCTTCCGGTCGATACGTGGTTCGCAGCCTGTACCTCGATTCACCCGACTTTTATGCCTATTTCGAGCGGCAATTGGGCGTGTCGAACCGCGCCAAGCTCAGGGTCCGCACCTACGGGCCGCATCGAGACGGCGGGGTCAAGTTTGAGATCAAGCATCGACGCGGGGAGTGGGTCAGCAAAGACGTCGGCCTGGTCGACCGTGCAACCTATGCCGCGCTGTTGCCGACGGTGACGCGCTTCGCACCGCTGGCGCCCACGGCGCTCACCCCCCCCGTCGCCCGGTTTCTGGCCATGCAGCGGCGATTCGCCATGCGGCCGGTGCTCAACATCGAGTTCGTCCGGCACGCGTACGTCTCGGCCGTGCATCGCCAGCTTCGGGCGACGGTCGACGAGCGCATCGTCGCGTGGCGGGCGAGCGACATCGATGAGGAACGCGGCGCACGGCGCCAGGTCTTCGACGGGCAGAGCGGCATCCTCGAAGTGAAGGTGCTCGATGCGCTGCCGGCAAACGTCGAGACGCTGCTGCGGAAGTACCGTCTTCCCTTGCGTTCGGTCAGCAAGTATGCCGCGGCGGCCCCCATCTCTGGCATCGGCCTGTCGCCGTAGCGCCCGTCCGCGGAGGTTTCATCTATCACCCGGTCGTCCGCCTGACGGCGTTGTGGCGCACGTCACGCCGCGCGCCTGCCGGGGCGGCCTCGCGTTCGGCACAGCGTGCGCCCTGCGGCGAAGCTCAGCCTGCCGATACGGTCGGCTCCGGCCGTCAGAACCGCAGGTGCCGGGCATGGGCGGGCGGGAAGTTGGCGAGCACGAGCCGGCGGTGCGTCTGGTGCGATCGGATCAAGTCATCGAGCCGTCGCGACACGTCACGAATCCTGGCCCGTTTCCCGCCGGGCGTAAGCCAGCGGCTCAACCGCCGCAGCCCGACGTACTCGAAGTAGCTGAGCACGCCGTCCGGCTTGAGCAGCCGCCGCAACGTCGCCAGCACGCTATCGACGTCCGCCGGCGAGAAGGCGGTCAACGGCAGGCCTGAGATGATGAAGTCGTAGACGTGCTCGCCCGGCAAGTCCTGCACGCGCCCCGCAATCAACCGGACACGGCTTTCATTGCGCGCCCGGTCAAACGTCGGGTCCGAGAGCACTTCGGCGTTCAGTACGTCGACGAATGCGGACGACAGTTCACAGATGTCCAGTTGGTCCGTCGGGCGCAGGATGCGGCCGAGGTGACGCGTGACGGCGCCCGTTCCCGCACCGACCTCGAGCACCGACGCCGGCTTCGCGGCGGCGGCGTACGGCTCGGCCAAGGCGCGGGCCAGCGACTCGGAACTGGGAGAAACCGCCCCGACCGACGACGGGGCGCTCAGGTACTCACGCAGGAAACGGACGTGCTGACGCATGAAAGTCTCACAGTCGCCGCGGGCGGGATCTCCGGCCCCGGCGACGCTTGCCGGCGATCCGAATGAGCCGACCTATTTGCCGCCCTGCTCCCGGATGCGTCGCTTGGCTTCGGCGATCCGCCGCACGTCTTCGTCAAACTCGCCGTTCCTCAGGCGGGTGAAGTAGCGTTTCGTCTCGCGCATCACAATCGGCGCGAGAAGAATCGTGCCGATCAGGTTGGGCACCAGCATCAGGCCGAGCATTCCGTCAGACCAGTCCAGGACCGGCTGGAGATGCCGCGAGGCCGTGCCCACCACAATCATACCCACGAAAATAAACTTGAACGGCAGGACGGCCTTTTCGCCGAACAAGTACTCGGTGCAGGTCTCGCCGTAGAAGCCCCAACTGATGATGGTCGAGAACGCAAAGAAGAAGGCGGCGATCGGGATGAAATAGGTTCCGAACGGGATGCCGGGGAATCCTCGATCAAAGGCAAACGCGGTCATGTTCACGCCTACCCGGTCGAGGTAGACCTCGGCGCCGGGGGTCAGGTGGGCAACGTCTGACGCTTGAAGCGCCACACCCGGCTCGTCGGCGGCATACTCGACGCGGACGATGACGTCGCCATCCACGACTTCCGCGACGTCCAGTTGCCGCCGCTCGAAGATGCGCGGATCGTCGGTCGGGGTTTTTATCAGCAGGGCTTCACCCTTCTTGACCGTGTCCTGGCTGGTCCAGTCGATCAGCAGTTCGGCCTGGCCCCCGGCCGGCGCCGCCGAGTAGGAAACAACCGTGCCTACCGGCTCGCGAATGTGCGCGTTGGTGATCAGGATGACCAGGGCGGTCATGGTGCAGATCACGACGGTGTCCACAAACGGGCCCGTGGCGGCCACGACGCCTTCGCGGATGGGTTCGTCCGTCTTGGCCGTCGCGTGCGCGATGGGCGCGGAGCCCAGTCCCGCCTCGTTGGAGAAGCACGCCCGACGCACGCCCTGGATCATGGCGGTCTTCACCGCAACGCCCAGAAAAGCGCCCTGGCTGGCGGAAAACGTGAAGGCGTCTTCGAAGATGGCGACGAACATCCCCGGCACCTGATCGATGTGAGCAATGATCACCACCATTGCCCCGACGATGTACAGAATGCACATGCTGGGGACGAGCTTGGACGCCACGCTGCCGATGCGCTTGATGCCGCCGATCATCACCATGGCGGCCAGGATGCACAGCACCACGCCGATGCCGATCCGCATTCCGTACTGCGTGTCCGCGTGGATGCCGCCCGACAACTGGTTGTGGAAGAGGTTGACGACGATCTCGGCGACCTGGTTGGCCTGAAACATGTTGCCGGCCCCGACGCTGGCGCACATGCCGAGAATCGCGAACATGACCGCCAGCACCTTGGCCAGCGCCTTCATGCCGCTGGTCGTGCTGTTGCCGCCGAGTCCGAGTTCGATGAAGTACATCGGCCCGCCGCGATACTCGCCGAACGAGTCGCGCTTGCGATACATCGTGGCCAGGGAACAGGTGGTGAACTTGGTGGCCATGCCAAGAAAGCCCACGATCCACATCCAGAACACCGCGCCCGGCCCGCCAGCCGCCACGGCGACCGCCACGCCGGCGATGTTGCCCAGCCCGATCGTCGCTGACAGGGCCGCACACAGCGCCTGGAAGTGCGAAATGTTGCCCTCGTCCTCCGGGTCGTCGTACTTGCCGCGGATGACGTTGAGGCCGTGCGTCAGTGCCTTCCACTGGATGCCGAACGTCATGAACGTAAACAGCAGCCCGGCGCCCGTGAGCAGGAGCGCCGTGGGCGTGCCCCACACAAACCCGGAGAAGGCCGACATCATTTCGCCGAAATCCATGGACGCTCCTTAAGTGAAGGCGAACCGTCGGGCGACGGGCCCGCCGCCCCGTCGTACCGGGGAAAGCAGCGGTCAGCGGGCGGTTCACCGCCCGCGACGGAGGCAGTGCGACCGGGTTCCGACGCACCGGCCGCCCCCGGAGACGGTCGAGGCCGAATCTGGGGGCGGTCGGCATTGTGCCGTTTACGTCGCCGTCCCTCAAGGCTAAACTTCGGTTTCCGCGCCGCGGATTTCGCGCGACCGCGGAGGCCATGCGCCCGGCCATCAGAGGCCGATCGGGCCGGCGCGCGTGCCCGGCCGACGGCAGGTCGGGCGTGTCAGAGCCACAAAGCCACGGCCAGCCCGCCGGCAGGACGCCGAGGCGACTGAACGCCCGTGTGTGAAGCGAGGAGTTGGTGTATGCAAGCGAAGGGGTGGATGGCAGGGCGGGTTGTGTTCTTCTCGATGACGCTGGCGATCGCCGCCGGCTGTCGGGAACAGGCCGACTCCGCCGGCTCGTTCGTGGAGGACATGGGAGATGAAAATCGCCCGCTGACACCGGTCGCCGTCCGATCCTACAGCGACGAGTTCTCCGGCAGCGCAGAGTTAAAGGTGCTCGGCAGCCCGGACGGCGACGCCGAAGAGGCGGCCCAGGGTGACGCTGCATCCGGCGACTTCGCGGACATTCAGCGCACCGTTGCGACCTACAACGAGATCGTCGCTGAGCAGGCGTGGGACGATCTGTCACCCTTCTTCGTCGAGCGACAGCGCCCGGCCGTGACCGCGGCGCTGGAGCTGAACGCGAAAGTGAAGACCAAGCTCGACGCGCTGCGCGCCGCCGTGGAAGCCAAGGCGCCGGAGGCCGTCGAAAAGGTCGACCGTCTCGCCGCCAAGGCTGAGGCGTTTTCGCAGATCGTCGTGACCAACCTGGAGTCGACGGGCGAGGGTATGGCCGCGGGCAGTTGGGCGCCGACGTCGGGCGACCCCGTCCCGCCGGGCATGAACGAGATCAAGTTCGAGCGCATCGACGACGAGTGGTTCATCGACTGGCCGGCGCTGGACATGGTGACGGCCATGGCGCCGGCGCTGGATGCGATGCTCACGATGTTCGACATGCTGGCGCAGCAGATCAATGACGGCACGGTCGATGCGGCCGCGGTCGTCACCCAGATCGACACGATGCTCGCAGGCTTCTCCGCGGGTGAAGCGCCTGCCGAAGAGGGCGGCGCACAGCCCGACGATGATCAGCAGGAGCCCGAGGAAGGCGATGCGCCGGATGAGGATGACGGCTCTTCCGGTGGTGTCGGCGGCTGATTCGCCGTGCCTCGGCAATCAGACTCAGGCGACCCGACCGACGCATCGGAGCGCGGCGGACTCGTCGCTGCCCCGCCTGCCGCTGCCGGTCTGCGCAGCTCCGCCGCGGTCGTAGTGTCCCTCAGTGACGTACGCTTCGCTTACCCCGCCGCGGCCCCGTTCCTCGGACCGGTCTCGCTTGAGATCGGGCTGGGGCAACTCTGGATGATCGTCGGTCCCAACGGGGCGGGGAAATCGACGCTGTTGAAGATCATGGCGGGTCTGCTGCGCCCGACTGCGGGCGATGCAACGCTCGACGGGCGCCGGCTCGACGGCGTGGCGCCGCGCGATCGAGCCCGCAGGATCGCCTATCTGCCGCAGCACCTGCCCACCCACCTGACGCAGTCGGTTCACGAGGTCGTGCTGCTGGGCCGGTATCCGCATCGCACGCTCGGCCTGTTTGAGTCCGCTCACGATCACGCCGTCGTCGAGCAATCGCTGGAGGTGATGGGCCTGAGCGCCTTCGCGGATCGACCCGTGGCGACGCTCTCCGGCGGTGAGGCTCAGCGCGTCCACGTCGCCGCTGCCCTGGCGCAGGAGCCTGCCCTGCTGCTGCTGGATGAACCCACGACGTCGCTGGATCTGCGGCATCAGCTCGAGATCTACCGGCTGCTGCAACGGCTGGTGACCGAACAGGGGCTGGGCGTGGTGGTCGTAACGCACGACCTGAACGGCGCCGCCCGATATGGCTCGCACGTGGCGCTGATGAACGCGGGACGCTTCGTGGCCGTCGGCCCCGCCGCCGACGTGCTCCAACCGGCCCACCTGGATGCGGTCTACGGCGTACGGACGGGAGTTGTCACGGCCGGCAGCCCGCCGCGGCGATGGGTTGTTCCCATCGGCAGTGCGGATGATCGTTGAGTGATTCGCCGCCGTCATGCCTCGCGACGCCCGCTGCGACGATGCGCAATCCACAGGCAAAGCACCAGCGCCGCGAACGCAATGATCGTCGCGACGCCGACGACCTGACCGACGATGGGCGGCTCGCCTTCGTAGATGGCCAGCGACTTCTGCCGCGCCACGACGCGCATGAAGTACGACCGCCACCCCAGGCACGCACAGAAGCCCCACGCCGCACATAGCGGAGCGATGCCCGACCGCGGCCGCACGCTCAGCGAATGCGCGCCGCCGTACAGCAGCAGCGCGAACGCGATGACGTCGACAACGTAGCCCGGGCTGTCGAGGTGGGGCCAGGAGACCCACGTTTCCAGCGGAACGTACACAACCAGGGCGCCGAGGGAGAACCAGGCCAGCGCCGTCTCGATCCGTCGCAGCCGCATCCAGGATGCCTCCTGACCAGCGTGCATGTGCTCACCCGAAGCCTGTGCGAGGGTTTGTGCTTACCCGGCCGCCGACGCAACGGCACAGCCACAGCTTGAGTCTACGGCCTGCGACCGCGAAGACCAGCGGCGGGCAACTCACCAACGACGACGCCCCGCAGCGCCGGTCCAGGCGCGCGGGGCGTCATAACGGGTCACATGTGCGTCAGTCGCGTGCGTCGTGTCTCGTTCGGCGTTTCGCGGGCAGATCCACCCGGCCTGCGCCGACGAGGGCCTGACCGGCGCCGGATCGACGCGGATGCGTCAGCCGGCCGTCACGCTGATCTTGCGCGGCTTGATCGCCTCGGTCTTCGGAAGCCGGACGGTCAGGACGCCGCGGGCGATCTTCGCCTCGATGGCGTTGGTGTCGACCGTCTCGCCGTTGATCCGCAGCGACGCGGCATAGTCGGCGTCGTGCGACTCGCGGAGCAGGTACGAGCGGCCCTCGCCGCAGCAACCGCCCACCCTGCCGTGGATGGTCAGTTCGCCCTGCTCGATCTGGATCTCGAGATCCTCGGCCCGGACACCGGGCATGTCCGCCCGAATGAGAAACTCGTGAGCCGTTTCGATCACGTCCATCCGCGGGCGAACGCACTGCCGCGGCCGGGTCTGCTGAACCGGCGTCGCGTTCCGCTCCGTCTTGCAGACCTGCGTCTGCGGCTTTCGTTCAAGCGTACTCGTCGTCATTGTTGGTTCCCCATTCAAGACCCCGGCATTCATGCCGGGGGCGACCGGTCACAAACCGGTGCCAGGTTGATTCCGTTTCACCGGATATGAACCGGTGTCGACATATGTTGAGTTTGTTTCACCGGTTCTAAGCCGGTGCCACACCGACTCTGGTTACAAACCGGTGCCACATGGGTTCACCGGTTGCAAACCGGCGCCACACGATTACTCAACCTGCTTGACCTCAATCCGCTTGGGCAGCACCGACGCCGCCCGCGGCATGGAGACCTTCAGGATGCCGTGGTTGAGCTCGGCGTGAACCTTGTCCGCGTCGATCTCGACCGGCAGCGTCACCGCCCGGCTGAACGAGCCGCTGCGCCGCTCGCGCCGATGCCAGGTGACCTTGTCGCCGCTTTCCGACGCCTGCTCCACCTTGCCCTTGACGGTCAACTGATCCCCCAGGACGCTGACTTCCAGGTCGTCCATCTTCATGCCGGGCACTTCGACCTCGGCATAGAGGTTCTTCTCATCCTCGGACAGGTTCAGCGCCGGGAAGCCACCGCCGAATTCGCCGAACCCCGCCGGGTTGCGGCCCCAGACGGCCGACAGCGGAAACTCTTCAAAGAAATTGCCGAACAGTTCATCCATTTCCGAACGCAACCTGCGAACGGGATCCGCCTGATTCACACGTCGAAGCAACATGGGTCAAAACCTCCTTTCAATGAGATCGCCACGTGCGTGGACTTCATCAACCTCGCCACGCGTGGCCAAGACCAATGTCCATGCGACCGGTCGTCGTGCGGCCGCGACTACTACGCCCGCAGTTGGCGAGCACACAGTCACATCGGGCTCGCGGCCAGAAAGCAGCGTCAGGCCGCCGCCTGTCGCACACGCCGAGTCGCCCCCGCCGCGGCGGCCACTCGCCACCCGGCCGGGTCGCCCTGAAGAGGGCAACGGCCGTGCCAAGCCCTCCCCTAGCCGAGGATGTCGCATAAACCATTGTTGCGAATCGTGTTACAGGCAGGCACGTCGATTCCGTTTATCGGCAGTTTGCCACCTTGGCAGCGCCCGAATGGCAGGTGGCAGGCGGGGGGCGTCGGTCCAGCGCAATTCTCTGCATCCCGAGACGCTAGGATCGCACTTCTGTGGCTCTACGCTGCGGAGCGTCTTGCCCAACCCCGCAAGCCGGTTTCTACACCCCCGTCGTCACCCCATCCCGCTCCCACGCCTTCGCCAGCATGCGCCGCAGGACCGGCAGCAGCGTGCCGGGCTCCAGGTAGCGCGGCGGCATGCGTACATGAATAGTTTGCGGGTCGGGCCAGCGGACGGTGCCGGGGGCATCCGTAAACAGCGGCTCGGCGCGGGCGACTGTTTCTATGCGGAAAATGACGTCGGGAATTTTTAAGATGATGGACCGAACGCCGAAGCGGCGGGCGCGGACGCGCACTTCGGCGAGTTGCATCAGCGTGTCGATCTGCGGCGGCAACGGGCCGAAGGCGTCGATGAGGTCTTTTTCAAGCTGCGCTACGTCTTCGACCGTCGTACACGACGCCAGGCGCCGGTAGATCTCGATGCGGCTGCGCTCGGCGGCGATGTAGTCGCGGGGGATCTGGGCCTGTACGTCGATCTCGACGTGGACGTCGGCCGGAAAGGGGTCAGGATGAATTGTGCCCAAGGCACCCTCCGGGCCGCTTTGCGGCAATTCATCCTGACCCCTTTTCTTCTTGTGAATTGTGCCCAAGGCACCCTCCGGGCCGCTTTGCGGCAATTCATCCTGACCCCTTTTCTTCTTGTGAATTGTGCCCAAGGCACCCTTCGGGCCGCTCTGCGGCAATTCATCCTGACCCCTTTTCTTCTTGTGAATTGTGCCCAAGGCACCCTTCGGGCCGCTCTGCGGCAATTCATCCTGACCCCTTTTCTTCTTGTG
>CAZYLK010000038.1:0-5622 GCA_964648365.1 uncultured Phycisphaeraceae bacterium | reverse complement strand
TGCGGCAATTCATCCTGACCCCTTTTCTTCTTGTGAATTGTGCCCAAGGCACCCTCCGGGCCGCTCCGCGGCAATTCATCCTGACCCCTTTTCTGCTTCAGTAGCCGCACGCTGCGCTCCAGCAGGCGGCAGTACATGTCGTAGCCGACGGCGCCGATGTGCCCGCTCTGCTCGGCGCCCAGGATGTTGCCCGCCCCGCGGATTTCCAGATCGCGCATGGCGATGCGAAACCCCGCCCCCAGCTCGCTGAACTCCTCGATCGCTTTCAGCCGCCGCAGCGCCTTGGGAATCAGCGGCCGGTCGGCCGGCACCAGCAGGTAGCAGTACGCCCGATGGTTCGACCGCCCCACTCGCCCGCGGAGTTGATGCAGGTCCGCCAGGCCGAAACGCTCCGCTCGGTTGATGAGGATCGTGTTGGCCTTGGGGATGTCGATGCCGCTTTCGATGATGGTGGTCGCGACCAGAACGTCCGCCTCGTGCCGGACGAAGGCGTGCATCACCTTTTCCAACTCGCCGTCTTTCATCTGCCCGTGCCCCACCAGCACGCGGGCATCGGGCACGATCTTGCGGATGTCGTCGGCGATGCTTTCGATGTTGTGAACGAAGTTGTTGATGAAGAACACCTGCCCGTCGCGGGTCATCTCGCGCAGCACGGCGTCGCGGATGAGCGCGGCGCTGTAGGGCGCGACGCGGGTGACGATCGCCCGCCGGTCGATCGGCGGCGTCTGCAGGGCGCTGATGTCGCGCAGCCCCACCATCGCCATGTGCATGGTGCGCGGAATGGGCGTGGCGGTCAGCGTGAGCACGTCCACGGTTGAACGAAGCTGTTTGAGGCGTTCCTTGTGCTCCACGCCGAAGCGCTGCTCCTCGTCGATAATGACCAGGCCCAGGTTGGCGAAGCCGATGTCCTTGCTCAGCAGCCGGTGCGTGCCGATGACGACGTCGACCTGCCCCTTCTTCGCGGCCGCGACGATTTTTTTCTGCTCGCCGGCCGTGCGGAATCGCGACAGGCAGCCGACCGAAAACGGATACTCCGCCATCCGTTCGCGGAACGTCTCGTAATGTTGTTCCGCCAGCACCGTGGTCGGCACGAGCACCGCCACCTGCCGGCCATACTCGACCACCTTGAACGCCGCCCGCATGGCCAGTTCCGTCTTGCCGTAGCCGACGTCGCCACACAGCAGCCGGTCCATCGGGCGCGGCTTGCGCAAGTCGGTCTTGATCTCGCCCGCGACCACGAGCTGATCTTCCGTCTCCTCGAACAGGAATGACGCCTCGAACTCGCGCTGCCACTCGGTATCCGGTGGATACGCCGTTCCCAAGGCCGCATCTCGCGCGGCCTGCGTGCGCAGCAGCGACTCGGCGAGGTCCGCGACGGACTCGGTCACACGCTCCTTGGTCCTCGCCCAGCGCTTCCCGCCCATCTTCGACAGCGTCGGCTTGCCCCCCCCAGAACCGATGTACTTCTGCACCAGGTCGATCTGCGTGGTCGGCACGTACAGGTTGGCGGTCTCGGCGAACTCCAGCACCAGGAACTCGCCCTGCTTGGCGGAGTCGCCCTTGCGCATGGTGCGCAGACCGCGGAAGATGGCGATGCCGTGCATGGCGTGGACCACGAAGTCGCCGGGTTTGAGGTCGGTCCACGTGTCAATGGGCCGCGCGGCGATGTCGCGGCGCACGCGGCGGCGCTGGCGGGTGCGGTGGAAGATCTCGTGATGGCCGACGACGATCGTCTCGGCCGAGGTCCACTCGAAGCCGCGATGGACCACGCCCACGTGCAGCTTCAATCGAGTCGGCAATGCCCCGCCGAGTTCCAGCAGCATCTCGCGCAGCCGATCGCGCTCGCCGGCATTGTCGCAGAAGACGTGAACGTCGTGTCCGGTCGCGGCCTCGCGCAGTTCGGTCAGCGACGCTTCGCCGTCGAAGCGCGTCAGCGATTTGATATCGAAGTTGAACACGTCTTCCGTTGACGCGGGCGCCGATCCGAGGTGCGACAGGTGAAGCTGCGGGAACGGCGCGATGCGTTGGAGCGTCACGTCGGCCGAGTGGACGCTCCACGCCTCGCCGGCGCGGCGTTGATAGGTCGCCGCCATCTCCGCCACCGCGGACGGGTCGTCCACGACGATCAGGGCATCGGGCGGCAGGTAGTCAAGCAGGTCGGTCAGCCGATCGCGCGACGCCCGGTCGCCCTTGCCCACCATCGGCCCGGCCGCAGGGACGTCGATGGACGATAACTCGGCGCTGGACCGTTGCGTGCCGACGTCGAACCGGCGGATCGACTCGATCTCGTCGCCGTCGAACGTGACGCGGATGGGCGTCGGCTCGCCGGGCGGGAAGAAGTCGACGATGTCACCGCGCTGCGCGACGTCGCCCGGTGATTCGACCAGTTCGAGCCGGGCGTAGCCCTGGCTGACCGCCCACGCGACCAGCGCCTGCGGCTCGTGCGTATCGCCCGGGTTCAGCGTCAGCGTCCGCTCGGCCAGCGCGGCGGCCGTCGGCACAAGCTGCATGAGCGCATGGATCGGCGTCACGATCACGGCCGGCCGTGCGCCGTCCGTGCCTCCGGGCGCACCTACGACAACGCCGCCGGCAGACGCCCCGCCGCCGCTGCCTGACGGCTTGACGCGACAGCCGCCCGCCCTCCCGCTCACCGTATGGCCGCGTCCCCCGCCCGGCCTGACGGGGGGGGCGGCCAGTTGTCGCAGGATGCGCGCCCGCTCCGCCTCGATCTCCCCCCCGGCGTCCTCCTGCCCGGGCAGCGACTCCCACGGCGGGAAGAGCGCGTACGGTCGCGTGCCGAACAACTCCAGGTCGTCGAGAATCTGCTCGGCGTCCTGCAAGTGTGACGTGATGTAAAGCCAGGGCGCTCCAGCGGCGACATTTGCGTGCGCCACGATCAGCGGCGCGGCCGACCCCCACAGACCGGAGGCGTGGGCGACGCCGCGGCGCTCGGCCAGCCGGCGGGTCAGCGCGGTGAGCGCAACGTCGTTGACGATCGTCTCGATAACCATCAGCGGGCGGATTGTACTACAACAACCCACAAGTACGCACGATTATCGGTTGGCCCCGAGCCGAAAGTGCATGTAGGCTGACGTGGCGTCAGTTTACTTCGCCGTCAAGTCGGCGTCTTTCGAGCAATTGGCCGGCGGGTCGCCGCGGCAACGCCTCGTTCGGCGGCACAACGCCCCACGGCCAGGTCGCATTGCAAGGAGTCATCATCCCATGAAGAGTCTTCGTCTGTGCCTGCCGGGCGTGATCGTCGCGTCCGGTCTGCTGCTCACGCCGTCCGCCCGTGCGGATGGGTTGCCCAAGACCTACACGCTGGGCCGGTTCATCCCCGCCGACGTGTGGATGTACATCCACGGCGTCCATAACGACGAGCGCGCCTTCCTCGAAAAAGAATGGGGCGAAGTCTTCGACGCCTTCATGGCCTCCGGCGTGCTTGACGAGTTCAAGACGCTGATGATGTCGCAGATGGGCGAGGAAGAGCGCACCGAGGCAGAAGGCGCACTTTCTACCGCGCTAACCCTGATCAAACAGGTGGACTGGGCGGGTCTGGCCTCGCGTGAGGCGGCCTTCGCGTATCGCCTGAACGACATCAAGATGGGCCCGAACGGCGAGCCCTCGCCGGACTTCTTCGACTACATCGCGCTCTTCCGCGGTTCGCCCGAGTCGATGGACAAGAACACGGAGGGGCTGGTCGCCATCCTCAAGCAGCTTGCCGACCTCAGCGAGGAAGTGACACTCGAGCAGCCCGATCCGCAGAAGTCCCACTGGAAGCTGGGGATCGCGGGCGCGCCGTTCAGCTTCCAACTCGTCCGCCGCGACGACGTCATCGGCCTCTTCATGGGCGGCAGCGGCGGAGACGACGTGCTGCGCCTCATGTCGGGTTCGTCCGACATCAAGTCGATCGTTTCCAGCGAGCGGTTCCAGACGGCGCTCTCGAAGGCCACCGCGCCGGAGGACAGCGTCGTTTACTTCGACGTTCGTCGCGTGGCTTCGACGGTCGGCGGTTATCTGAAGATGGCCGCGGCATCGGCCAAGGACTCGAACAACCCGGACGCCACCGCGTGGCTGGGCATGGCGGGCAAGCTGCTCGACCTGGTCGACGTGATGGACTACGTCATCGTCACCGAAGAGACGCAGGGCAAGCGGGCGCTGACGCACGAGGTGGCCGTGGTGCGCACCGACCGGATGGACTCGCCCCTGATCAAGATGGTCTCGGACCGCAAGCCGTTCGACAAGTTCGATACCTACATCCCGGCCGAGGCGACCGGTTTCAGCGTGGGCGGCGGGATCGACATGGAGCGGCTCTACAACCTGATCCTCCAGTTCGTCCGAAGTGACGTCCCCGGCGGCGCCGACGGCATCCGCCAGATGGAAGAATGGATGACCGCTCAGGATTTCGATCCGCAGCGGGACATCTTCAGTTGGTGGTCGGGCGAGTACGTCATGGTGACGCTCCCGTCCGCCATGGCCACCCAGATGGGCGGCGCCGACGGCGTGATCCTGATTCGCGTCAAGGACGTTGAACTGGCCAAGAAGAAACTCGACGCCGGGTTCGCCCGGTTGCAGAAGCTCCTGACCGAGGCGCAGCAGGGGCAGATGGTCTCGATCTCGCCGGCAAGTGACGTCGAAGCCGAAGGCTTCCAGGCCATCAACTCGCCCATGCTCATGATGATGGGCGGCATGTTGCAGCCGCGCCTCGGTTTCCACGGCGAATGGATGGTGTTCGGCACGACGCCCGCGGCCGTGAACAAGTGCCTCAAAACCGCAAAGGGCGAGGCGCCCAGCGTGCTCAAGAACGAGCGCTTCGCCGCCGAGGGCCTGGTGCCCAAGGGACCGGTCTCGGCCGTGTCGTTTACCGACCTGAGCAACCTGGCCCAGGAGATGACGCAGATGATGATGGGTTTCGCCATGGCCGGCGCGTTCCTGCCGCCCCAGCCCGAGGTCCAGCCCATCCGCAAAGTCTTCCAGATCATGACCAAGCTCGGTCCGGTCGTTCAGCATCTGGACTTTTTCAGCAGCCAGTCGTCGATCTGCATGAAGGACGGCCCGGTGTGGAAGACGCAGAGCGTCATCACCTACAAGGCCACGGCCGGTGAGACGAAGAAGCCGGCGGAAGCCTCAGGCTCGAAGCAACCGGCTGAAAGCGGCGGGGAGTAGGCGGCCGAAGGGACGGAGCCACCGAGGCACGGAGCGGAGAGGCGCGGAGTAGTCGCGACGCCCAGCCACGGCGCTGTCACGAGGCAACGCACCAATACCGTGACGACGGGAAGGTCGGGGGATTCGTCCCTCGCACCTTCCCGTCGTCTGTTTGTAGACGCGCTGATTGCACGCTCACGCTTCACCCGCACGCGCACCGGGCGTGGCGCGCGCCCGTGGCCCAAGCGCCGACGGCCGTCGAGTCGTGCCCCGGCGATGTGGGGGTTTGATTAACGCCCCGATAAAATCGCGCATATCAGTGCTGATACTGCGGTCGCGCCCTTGACCTGCCCCGCCCCGAGTTGGTACAGTCCGATAGCTCGACCGCGACGGGGCTGGTTGGGAGCCGCCCGGCGGTGGACGCGACCTCTTTCGGGAGATGCGGGTATGAGGCGGACAAGCGCGAAAACGCTGCAA
>CAZYLK010000037.1:19011-40059 GCA_964648365.1 uncultured Phycisphaeraceae bacterium | reverse complement strand
GAGAAGGACGCCGCCTGAAGCCGAGCCCATCAACGAAATTTGGCAATAGCTCCCGGTCACCGCCCGTGAAAGAACGCGCCACCTCCACAAGATGACCCTGGTGCTGATCGCGCGGCCCCAAGCCGCCGCGCCGCACCCACTGCGATACGTTGGTGCGCCGGCGCAGATAGTCTTCGACGTTCCAGCACAGTTCAAACTCGGCGCACCAGTCGGCACTGAGGATCGGCTCCGCCAGGTCGGGATAGCGCGCCTGCCGCGGCCGCGGGGCCATCACGGCTGATGGGTTCACCGGCGGTCCGAAGCCTCCCAGCAGCCGTTCCAGCTTCGCGGCCGTTGCATCCGCGAGCGCGCCGGCCGACGTGAACTTGCCACCGTAAAGGCTGATCCACGGCGCCGACGGATCGACGTGGATGCGATAGTCGCGCGACAGGTCCAGCGTACGCCGCGGCGGCCGCTTGGCGCGGCCGATCGCCAATGGACGTATGCCGCAGCGCATGGACACGATGTCGCAGACGGCAAGCGGCGATGCGAGGTTGGCGTTCAATTCGTCGAGCAGCAGCCGCACGTCGGACGGCTCCACGCGAAAACCCGCTTCGGGCGTCTGCACGGCCGTCTCCGTCGGCCCCCACAGCGAGACCGGACCCCACGGTGCGAGCGTCATGTAGTCGCCGTCGCGGGTCGGGAGCATGAGCGTGGACTCGTGGCCGGGCAGCCGCGCGAATGCGAGGAAGACGCCCTTGCTGAGGATATGTCGCCACGGCGTGTCGCGGCCGAAGCGCTCGTTGATGTGGTCGGTCCAGACGCCGGCCGCGTTGACGACGGCGCGAGCTTCAAGCTGCGCCGATCGTGACAGGAGCGTATCGGTCAGTTCAAGCCGCCATCGGCGCTCCGCCGGCCGCCACGTTCCCCCGGCCACCCCGGAGTAGTTGAGCGCCATCTGCCGGCCGTTGAGGTGAGGCAGCAGCGATTCCAGCACGTAGCGCGCGTCGGAACTGCGGAGGCAGGCTTCCTCGTACGCAATCGCGGTTCGACCCCGCCCGCCGCGCAGCAGCGCCTGGTCGGCGAAGCTGTCCACCCGGCGCGGCCGTCGGCGCCGGCAGCCGCCCAGCAGCCAGTAAGCATAGAGCGCCGCGTGCGACGTGAGGCGATCGGCGAACCCGCCGCGGTGCAGCAGATGAAATGTTCGGGCCGAGATGTTCTGACCCGGATCGGCCAGCAGCCGCTCGCGCGCCGAACACAGCCGCCGAACCGCGCGAACGTCCGCGTTGCGCAGGTAAAGCAGCCCCCCCCAGATCATCATGGCCGAGCCCTGGCTGGAGCCTGAGGCGAAGTCCGATTGCTCCAGCAGCACGACCGACGCGCCGCGCCGGCACAGCTCGCGATACAGGCTGACGCCGCTGATCCCGCCGCCGATGATGGCCACGTCGAACACCTGCCGCTCGAATGCGTGTTGCTGGCTTTGCCTGTCGGCGAGGGAGGGCAAGGCATCGCTCCTGGGTGACGGTCGCGGCCGCCGGTACGGGTTGGGAGTATACCGCCGCGTGCGGCCCTGCGCCAGCGGCAGGGGAAGGGACGCGGCGGGGGGCATGACACGGACGGCACGTCCCTGGGAGCACCGGGCTCAAGCCTGGCGGCTATGGGGAAAGCTGCTTCCGATTTCAGAAAGACGCCAGGTGCGGATGCGCGGGGGCTCAAGCGGGCTCAGGCGTCGGCCGCGTTGTCAGAACGCCAACCTGGCAAAGTCACACGTTGCCGTGAGATTCGGACGCGCGAGATAGAAGTTCAGCCAGTTCGCGCGCCTGCTGCGACGTGAGCTTGAAAGGGGACATGCTTGCTCCCAGCGCCGCCTTGGCGACGAACGAGACGCCGACGAACCGTTCGCCGTCGGGCGCCTTCATTGCGTAGACCTTGAGTCTGGTGGAATGGAAGGGACCCTTCTCAAGCATCACTTCGCCGATCTCTTTTTCGATGGATCCTCCCAACAGTGCGCCGGTCAGGCTGCCGCTGCGCAAGAGCCGCCACCCAAAGTAAAGCACAAAAGCAGCGAAGGCCGCAAAGAAAACGTATTCGAGCCTCATGCAATGCGCTCCAGGTCCATGTATCCCGAGTCCGGTCCGCTGCCGGACGGGTCAGCCGTCGTCACGATGCGACCACCAGCGGTCAGCCAGCATGAGGCGTGCCATCGATGGCCATTCCTACGCTTGGACGGCACCGGATCGGAACCGGTGATCCGGTGTGGCACCGGTTTGTAACCGGTGACCCGTCGGAACCGATGCGGCACAGCCCGGTGGACCCCGGCATGAATGAACGCGGGGGCTCCGATCCGTCACCACCCCGCCCACGACACCACCGACACACCCTGCCGCGTGTACGCGTCGTCGCCGCCGTAGACCAGCCCGGCCGGGCCATCCGCCTGACCAGCAAGCTCCTGCCACCAGCGCAGCCCGTCGAAGAAGTCGCTTGCAATCGTCTGGCCCGATTTGATCTCGATCGGGATCTGAGTTGCACCCTGGTCGATGAGCAGGTCGATCTCATGCCCGGCCGAGTCGCGCCAGAAGTAGAGGTCGGCCTCCACGCCGCGGTTGTAGAAGTTCTTCAGTGCCTCCGACACCACCCACGTCTCGAAGACGGCCCCGCGGGCGGCATGGGTGACCAGTTCCTCGGCGCTGCCGATCCGCAGGAGGTAGCACAGCAGGCCCGAGTCGAGAAAGTAGAGCTTGGGCGACTTGACCAGGCGCTTGCTGAAGTTGCGAAAGTGCGGGCGGAGCAGATAGATGACGTAGCTCGCCTCCAGGATGGACAGCCACCGCCGCACCGTGGTGTGCGACACGCCCGCGTCCGCCGCCAGCGACGAGGCGTTGAGCAATTGCCAGCTGCGCCCGGCACAGAGCCGCACGAAGCGCCCGTAGCCCTCGATGTCGCCGACGTTGAGCAGGTCGCGCACGTATGTAGCGGGTTCTGAACCGCGCACGTCCAGAGATGGTACGCCGGGTTTTTCCAAAAACATGCCCACGCACACCATAGTAACGGCTCTACTGGTTGCTATGACTCCGGGGCCTCCGTCGCATCAACGGCGACCGGCCATCCAGCGCTGAGCGAGCCATAGCGGACTGGGCTCACGATGGTTATCCCAGAAATGTCCTCGTCCTTTCTTAGCTCTTGCGCTTTCGCGACCAAGTCATCCAGACTTACCGGCCTGCGATTCGCCGCAACACTGAGTTGAGCGGTAAGTTCGATGGGATTAACAAAACTGTCGGCGAATACCTTCGCCCGAAACTCCGCAACACAATCAGCTGAGGGCCACACCATCATAATTGGCCTGATTATCCGCGCGCGCTTCGGCTGTAGCGCCTGCCAGGCGAATTCAAACCTCCACGCTCCATCCCTTTCGGTCAGTCCATCGCTCAGCCCCTCCAACTCCTCTTCGGCCCTGTTCATGGTGGAACTCAATCCCAACCACGAACCTATGCTGACCTGATGTGACGCACCTGACTCGGTCATGCTGAATGCGCCACTCATGCAGGAGATAGTCACCTCGACGTACAAGCTGCGAATACCGTTCGACCCAATGTTTTTCAGCGCTAACGCTACTCGTAGGCCAAGATCGCCGCGTGCGGCGGCGAGCACGCGGCTCAAGTATGGCTTGAGATCACTGTCGACCGAGACGGGTACTTCGGGCACATCGAGCAGTTCCGCTTTCGTCGCCATGGAACTGCCGACAAGTTGTTGTGTTTCGAGGGCGACGAAGTGAAGTTCCAGTGGTGCGGGTCTAGCCCTTTCATCTTCCTTTTGTAGGTCGCGAAGCTTGAGCTCTATTTGACTCGCAAACCTATTGCGAAAGTCAAGCGCAGAGCTGAATGTCTGAATCAGGGCACTTGATGATATCTCCTTTCTAAAGTGCTTTAGCCGGTCGAGTTGTGCAAAATCAACATCATTGGGGTCTCTTGGCACGTGAGAAAAATACAGCATAACCGGCTTCCCTGCCGCTGCCACCCGTTGAATTTCCTCAAGTGTTCCACTTTCGGCCTCACCGGTCGGTGTTCCCAGTCTCGTCCAAAAAATCCCTAGTAGGAGATCGCAGTCATCGACAATCCTGCGATTGACCGCTTCTTGAGGGCGGACATTGTACTCGGGGGCCGTATGTGTTTCCCACCTCAAAGGGAGCATCACGACACGGCGCGTATGCGAATGGAGGTCGTTCCAGTCTTGGATCACGCGAACGGCGGCTTCGCGTTCTTCAAGTACGTCAGACGGCGAGGCTATGAGAATGCGATACACTCGGCTGTCATATGCCATCGCAACCCGCTCCTTTGACGCATGCCTGCTGGAACGCCGCCCGCACGAGCGTCGTCTTACCGGACTGCCGCGGGCCGGTGACCGTGACGACCGGGCAGTCACGTGCGGCGGCGCGGAGAGCTTGGACGAGGTGTCGGGCGAGCATTCGGCCACTCCGTGCAGATTGAACATTCAATGTTCAATTTACACGATGTCTGGCTTGGGAGCAACCGCTGCGTCGGCGAGTTCGCTTGTGGCGATGCGGCTTCGTTGACGGGGGTCAGTTCGTGAGCGTCGGCCCGAAAGGTCCTTGGCCAGGTGTCGGGCGGGGCGGCGGTCCGTGCAGATTGAATATTGAATGTTCAATTTGCACGATCCGGCGATCCGGGGGCCGGCCGGGACGCCGAGCCGGTCAATCGCGGGAAGTCGCGGAGGTGGAAGGACAGATGCCTATTCCGCCGGCTCTGCGAGCGTCCGGTAAGGCCGATGGCCGTAGTACTTCGGCCGATCGTCGAGCCGCACATGTAGCCAGGCCACGCCCGCGCCGGCCGTGCTGAGCCAGACCGGCTTGTCGCTGATTCGAGCCGCCACGGCCTCTCCGACGGCCTTCCACATCGCCCGCTGCTGCTGCGGCGGCGCGTGGCGTACGAAAGCGCCGACGTGCGCATAACATGAAGCATCGGCGGTCGGGCCGGGGACGATCAGCGTCGCGTCGCCACCCAGGTTGGCAAACGTCACCACGCCATTGGCCGGGCAGTCGCGAAAACGCCCGGCGAATGCTGCAATGTCGGCCGGCCGCTCGAGGTCGGGGCTGTTCAGCAGGACGAACTCGAACCGCTGCGACAGCGTACCGTGGTTTATGGGTGGCGATTCCCAGCGGAATGCCGCGTATGGGGCTTCTGCCAGCAGCGCGTCGAACGCCGCGCAAAAGGCCGCATCGGTCCGCCATGCGTGCACGACGTCAGCATGGGTCGCCGGGCGCGAATCAAACCTCATCGTGTACTGCACTCCGCGATCGCCCGTCAGTACCGAAACTCGCGACCTGTAGCTTCACCCGCACTCCCCCTACAGCCACAGTCGAACCACGAAGCTGTGCGGCTTTTCAACAAAGTCCGGCTCGGTGCCGTTGTGCGCCTTCATCCCGGGGATGATCTTCTCGCGGATACCCATGCCGCGGTAGTCGACGAGCCGATAGTCCCGCAACACATTGACGAGCGTCTGGTTACGGGCGTAGCGGAACCCGGACTTGAGCGACTCGATGGTGGCAGTGTTGGGCAGCCGGCCGGGACTCTCGATCTCCAATCGGTCTGAAAACAAGCAGATCGATACATCGGTCCCGGCGATGCTGTAGTCCCGATGCACCAGCGCGTTGACGACGGCCTCTCGAACGACCTCCAGCGGGTAGGCGGGCCGATCGATGCGCTGGCCGTTCGGGTCGATCGAGGATGTCGTCGTCGTGTTGCGGCGGATGAAGTCGAGCGACTCTCCGATCAGCCCCGTCGAAACCGTTCTCCCGGCGTGATCGAGCAATGGCGTCAGCGGCCCGACGAGTTCCTCGTCGGCGCGTGTGGCGTAGTCCGGCCGTTCGCCGGCATAGGCGATGGCCCGCACGCCCGACTGCGGCAGGAACCGCTTCGGGCTGACGCCGAACAGCAGCATGCCGTCCACGGTCACCGCCGGCGGGTTCGCCGCCGCGGTCATAAACTCCAAATTGCAGAGCAGCCGCAGCCACGCATCGTCGTCGGCATCCGCCGGGCATTCCTGACCCAGGATGCGCGAGAAGTAGTCTCGCAGTCGGGGTCTGTCCAAGTCGGCCATGGCACTGCCGGGAACCGGCTTGAGGCCATACTGGATTCGCCCCGCCGCCTGAAACATCCGCTCCAGTTCGTCGCGCGCGGCCTCCCGGCACGTGCTGCCGACGCGGATGAAGTAGGTACGGCGATCGTTGTGCAGGCGCGCGTAGGGCTTGTCGGGTCCAACAGGGACGCGAATGATGAGGACGTGTTTACCAGACGCGGCTTCCTTTACCCACGTCATGTACGGGATCACCGGGGGGTCAATCTTGCGCCGGCAGAGTTCCGCCACCCAATCTTCCAGTTTTGAGCGCGTCGTGCCGGCGATCGTGCCGTCGTCTTCTACGCCGAGCAGCACTGTGCCGCCGTCCAGGTTGAGGAACGCGACAAGCTCGCGCGCCAGATCGTGATTTGAGATGCCGTCGGTCTTGAACTCGACGCCGGAGTCCTCGCCGTTGCGAATAATCGATGCGAGTTGATTGGCGTCCATGAGCATTGCCTTCTGCGCTGTGGGCAGATCCCGATGCCGTGCCGCCACCCCCGCGCGGCGACTTTCGAACGATGCCACAGAGGCGGTCGCGCGGCCGCGGGTGCCAAGCTACCATGGATAGTCTGCCCTCCCGATCGGCGGGCGTCCAGACGGACGGACGGCGGCCGTGCGACGTCGAAGAGGACGAAGCTTCGCTGACGAGGCTAAATGGCGCCATTTTCGGCTTGACCACCCCCACATCCGGTAGATATGCTCATGGGGAAGAGTTCCGGGCGACGATATCCACCGGATGCCGGTGGCCCATCGCGCCCGCTCATGGATGAGCGGCTGTAGGCAGCTTTCCCCGCGGCACGGAGGCCGGTTCGGATGCTCCGTACCCTTCCCGCCTCGGGCCGGCTGTTGAGTCTACATCGTGGCAGCGACGCCGGTGTGGCGCCGGTTCTGATGTGGCACCGGTTCCGGTGTGGCACCGGTTTGCAACCGGTGAACCCCCGCATGAATGAATGCGGTCGCGCTGAAGGACTCCCGGCATGAATGCCGGGGCTCTGAGGAAACCGTGGCATGAATGCCGGGGCTCTGAGGATGAGTGTGGCGCATAAGACCCGGCGGATGGCATTGAGGCCCAACGGATGTTTCTGAAAAAAATCAGCATGTCGGGCTTCAAGAGCTTTGCCGACCGGGTGAATCTGGCCTTCGGACCGGGCGTCACCTGCATCGTCGGGCCTAACGGCTGCGGCAAAAGCAACGTCGTCGACTCGTTCAAGTGGGTGCTCGGCGAGCAATCGGCCAAATCGCTGCGCGGGCGGCAGATGATGGACATGATCTTCGCCGGCTGCGCCACCCGCCGGGCCGCGAGCGTCGCCCAGGTCGATCTGCACTTCGACAATACCGACCGGTCCCTGCCGCTCGATTACGACGAGATCACCGTCACCCGCAAGCTCTACCGCAGCGGCGAAAGCGACTACCTGCTCAACCACGAACCCGCCCGCCTCAAGGACATCCGCGAACTGTTCATGGACACCGGCGTCGGCACCGAGGCCTATTCCGTGATCGAGCAGGGCCGCGTGGATCGGCTCGTCCAATCGAACCCGGTCGACCGCCGCATCATTTTTGAAGAGGCGGCCGGGATCAGTAAGTACAAGGCCCGCCGCAAGGAGGCCCAGCGCAAGCTCGAACGCACCGAGCAGAACCTGCTCCGCGTGGCCGACATCATCGAAGAGGTGGAAAAACGCCTGCGGAGCGTCAAGCTCCAGGCCGGCAAGGCCCGCAACTTCCAGGAATACGACCAGAAGCTGCGCGAATTGCAATCGACGCGGTCGATGGCCGAGTATCACCGCCTCGCCACGGGCATCAAGGACAACACCTCGCGGGAGACCGAGCTTTCCGACGCCGTCACCGAACTGCACAGCCGCATCTCCCGCTTCGAGGCGGATCAGGCGGAACTGGCCACGCGTGAGGATGGGCTGAACACCGAGATCGCCGGCGCCGACAACGACCTGGTCCGCGCCCAGGCGGCCATCGGACATACCCGCGAGCGGATCGAGTCATCGCGGCATCGCATCGACGAACAGCAGTCGCTGCTGGCGCGGGCGACGCAGCAGCTTGACGTTGATACACAGCGCATCACGACCGTCCGCAACGACCTGGACGGCGCCGAACGCAACGTCACGCATTTGCAGCAGCAGTCCGACATTCTGCACGCCAAAGTGGATGAGAATCTCGAAGAAGACCGCCAGCTTGCCCGCGAAATGACGCGCATCCAGGCATCGTTGGAAGACGAAAAGGCGGGGATCGTCGAATTGCTGCGGCAGACCGCCCAGGCGCACAACGAAGTGACGCGGCTGAACACCCATCGCGAGTCGCTGCTGCACCAGAAAGGGCGTCTGTCCGAGCGGGCGGCGAAGATATCCGAGGAACTGCGCGGCTGGTTCGGCCAGAAGACCACCGCAGTGCAGCAGCTTCGCGAAATCGAGCAACTCATCACCGCGGAGGAGGAGAAGCTCGAAGAAAAGCGGGCCGACGCGGCGCGCATCGACCGCGTCCGCGCGGATCTCGTCGATCACCTCGCGTCGGCCAAGGAAGAGCGCAGCGCGATGGGTTCGCGCAAAGAGGTGCTGCTGTCGCTCGACATCAAGATGGACGGCGTCGGGCAGGGGGCTCGCTCGCTGCTCGAGGCGCGGCAGGCGGCCGAGGACGGCAGCCCGCTGGCGGCGATCCGCGGCCTGGTCGCGGACTTCTTCGAGACCGACATCGAGCACGCCGCCGTGATCGAAGCGGCCCTGGGCGAGGCGGATCAGTATCTCGTGGTCGATGACGGCCCGGCGTTCTTTAACGATCCGCGCGTACATGAGGGCCTGGCCGGGCGGGTGACGATCCTGGCGCTCGACCATCTGCCGCCGCTGATCAACGTCCGCAGCTTCGCCGATCAGCCCGGCTTCATCGCCCACGCCGTTGAGCTGGTGCGTACTCCCGGCGAAATGACGCAACTTGCCCGGCATCTGCTCGGCAAGACGGTGGTCGCCCGCACACTGCCGGACGCCCTCCGGATGATGCGCGACGATCTGTACAACCACCGCTTCGTGACGCTCGACGGCGAGATCGTGGAAGCAGACGGGCGGGTCAGCGTCGGCCCCGCGTCGTCCACGGCCGGTCTCATTTCTCGCAAGAGCGAGCTTCGCGACCTGGCCGTGCGGCTGGGGGAAGTCGACGAGCGCATCACCACCCTGGCCGATCAGCTTAACCGCACGCAGGCGGAAGCGGATCACGTCCTCGACGTGCAGCAGCAGCTTCGATCGTCGATCCACGCCGCCCAGACTTCCGCGGTCGAAGCGCGAGCCGGGTTGCAGAGCATCGAGGAGTCCATCCGGCGCCTAAGCAGCGAACGGCCGCTGATCGAGAGCGAAGTGGCCATGCTCGAGCGGCAGATGGATGAAGCCCTCGCCCGCAGCGCCGAACGCCGCGCCGCCCTGGAAGGCATGGAGCGTGAGAACGCCGACCGCGAGGCGGCCGTGGAGCGCTGGCAGAATCAGATCGACGAAACGGTCGAAAAGCGCCAGGCGTGCCAGTCGCGGCTGACCGAGATGCGGGTTGAACTGGGCCAGCTTGGCGAGAAGCGCCGCACCATGACGGAGCGCGTCGCCCAGCTTCGCGCGGCCGCGGTCGAACTGGAGGAAGCGGTCGGTCGCTGGCAGCATGACATCGAGCAGTGCCGGCTTCGCATCGCCGACGCGGCGCGGCAGATCGCGGACGGCGAAGCGGAGCTGGAGCGGCTGGACGCCGAATCGCGCCGGCTGGAAGCGCTGGGCGTGGAACTTCGCCGCAAACGCGAGTTGATGCGACTCGAACTCGAATCCATGAGCGAGTCGGTCAAGGCCGCCCGCAACGACTTGCAGGACCATGAAACGTCCCTGCACCAGGTGCAGATGGCCCTGGCCGAAGCGAAAGTCCGCCGCGACGACCTGGTGGCCCGCACGCTCGATGAACTGGGCATCGACATCGTCTCACAATACGAATCATACGAGTACGAAGAGGCGGACTGGGCGGCGGTGGAAGCGGAAATCGCCGAGCTGCGCCAGAAGATCCAGCGGCTGGGCAACGTCAACCTGGACGCCATCGCGGAACTCGAAGAACTGGAGCAGCGCGAGGCGTTTCTGACCGGCCAGCGCGACGACCTGACCGAATCCGCCCGCCAGCTTGAGCAGCTCATAGAAAAACTCAATGCCGAGTCCTTGCAACGCTTCCAGGAAACGTTTAATCAGATCCGCGAGAACTTCCGCGGCCTGTTCCGCAAACTCTTCGGCGGCGGCAAGGCGGACATCGTGCTGGAAAATCCGGAAGACGTGCTGGAAAGCGGCGTCGAGATCGTCGCACAGCCGCCCGGCAAAGAGCTTCAGAGCATCTCACTCATGTCCGGCGGCGAAAAGAGCATGACCGCCATTGCTATGATGATGAGCATCTTCAAAAGCCGCCCGTCGCCGTTCGCCATCCTCGACGAAGTCGACGCCGCTCTGGACGAAGCCAACAACGAACGCTTCAACCAGATCGTCCGGGAATTCGTTCAGCGGTCCCAGTTCATCATCATCACCCACTCCCGCCGAACCATGAGCATCGGCGACCACCTCTACGGCATCACCATGCAGGAGCCGGGCATCTCGACGCTGGTAAGCGTGCAGCTTGATAGCGTGGCGGAGGTGGCTTGAATTGCGGCATGGCGAATGCTGCAAGTCCGCCTATGGCGGAACGAATGGCGAATAACGAATGAAGAGAGAATCCGCAGGTCTCGCTGATCCTCCTCGCCTGGACGTCCGCAACCCATCGCACTCGCAACAGCCTTGAGTCAACCTCATCGTTTGGCCTCGCGTGCGGCAGAAATTGCGCTCACGCCCACTCGCAGTCCATGCCGATACTGGGCTCCAGATGCGGCACGGGTCCGTATTCACCGGCAACCCTACAAGCGAGTGATTCCGATGTCCTGGAACGACTCTTTCGTGGACGGGGCGCGGCTCTATGCCCTCCCACCGGCACAGCCGCACCCCGCTTGCTGTGACAACTCCGACGACGACGACGCTGGGCGCGGACGCGGGCAGCTTCCGCTGATCCTGCTTTTTTCAGCGCTGGCCACGCTGTATCAATTCGACCCGGCGCTGGGGCAGATCATCAAGGGTGAAGCCTCGGATGGGTACGTCAGCGTACGCTGGGAGTACGACCTGCAGCGCCTGACGGGCGACGTGACGCTCGTGAACATCGACTACGACCCGGAGCCGGGGGAGGATCTGTATTTCGACGACGTCATTCCGGGACTGGCGAAAGATTTGTTCTTCAACCCCGACGTGGTGCACCTGCAGCGTTGCACGTTGGTCAGCGCGACGCCCTACAGTGCGTTCGTGGGGCTGCGGCCGGGCGAGGAGACGGTAATTTCCTTCAAGCTGCCGCCGCCGACCTGGAGCGAGGGGCTGGCACCGCGGGAACTCGAATACGGCCACGGCGTCACGCTCAGCGCGCCCGGCTGCCTGACCATCCCGACCGGTCAGTTGGATAACTTCGTGACGGTGACGCCGGTCACGCAGCCGTGCCACCAGACGGGCGACTTCGACGGCGACCAGGATGTGGACCTTCGCGACTTTGCGGAGTTTCAGCGGCGGTACACCGGACCCGGAGGACGGCCGTGATGCGATACCAGCATACTACGTGGAGGCGCGGGGCGGCGCTGCTGGCCATGTCGACGGTCCTCGTCACGGCGTCATCCGTGGCGCAGGCAGACGTGATCTACGTTCGCGCAGACGCCGAACCCGGCGGCAATGGTCGAAGCTGGCAGACGGCGTTTGACGCGTTGACCGATGCGCTCGAAACCGCGCGCCGCAACGATGAAATCTGGGTGGCCGGCGGCGTCTACGCGCCGGCCGCCCCCGGCGGGAGTCGACACGCGACCTTCCGATTGAAGGACCGCATCGGCATCTACGGCGGCTTCCTCGGCACGGAATCGCAGCGCGATCAGCGAGACCCGGACGCCAACGTGTCGGTGCTGACCGGCGATCTGAACGCCGACGACGAGGCGAACTTCGGCAATCGCAGCGACAACAGTTATCACGTCGTCACGGCCGACGCCTGTGGCGCGCGAACGGTGCTGAGCGGGTTCACCATCACGGCCGGCTTCGCCGATGGCAGCGTTCCCGACGGGCGCGGGGCCGGGCTGCTTCTGACCGGCGGCGTTCCGGTGATTCACGCCTGCAACTTCGTCGACAACTATGCCGTCGATGCCGGCGCGGGCGTCTACAACAGCGGCTCCAGCGCCGAACTGCGTGACTGCCGCTTCGAGTTCAACGAAGCCGCCATCGGCGCCGGCATCGTCACTGTCGACGACGCCCGTCCGACAATCATCAATGGTCTCTTCCAGAGCAACGACGCCCTGCACGGCGCCGGCGCCGTGAACTGGGGTGAGCAGGTAGCGCCAGTATTCGAGAACTGCACGTTCGTCGAGAATGCGGCGCACCAGGGCTGGGGAGGTGGAATGCTCAACGCGGCGCACTCCTCGCCGCAGCTCCGCGGCTGCATCTTCACAGCCAATTACGCGGAACAGAACGGCGGCGGCATGGCGAACGTCGCGTCTTCGCGGCCGACGCTACAGGATTGTGAGTTCTCTGAAAACATCGTGGCCTTCTCACAGAGTCCGACCGGCGGAGGCATGTTCAACACAGACGAGAGCATCGCAACCATTGTCGGGGGGTTGTTCACACGACATTCCAGCGGAGCGATCCTGAATGACTACGGCCGCGTGTTCATGACGGGCGCGACACTCGCTGACAACGAGCGGCAAGCCATTTACACCGACAATGGCTATGTGACGCTGGATGGATGCACGTTGGTCGACAACGAAGGATCTGCCATTCTGGCGCAGGACGCTATGGTGGAAGCAACGTCTTCGGTGCTCTCCCGGAACGAGCGGGCCGTGTCCCTCACGGATTCCACGTCGTTTCTTACAGACTGTCGGATCAACGGCAACGGGTCGCTTAACCGCAGCCGGGACGGAGGTGCGATTACCGCGTTGCGGTCTTATCTGGCGTTGCGGCAATGCGTGCTTGTCGACAACGCGATTCCCGGTCAAAGCTGCTTCGGCGGCGCTGTGGCGGTCAATCGAACGACTCTCGCGGCAACCGGATGCACATTTGCGAATAACCAGGCAGGTACGGCGGGCGGTGCGATATTCGCCGAAGCGGACAGCGGTGTAACGCTGGTCAATTGCCTGGTCGCCCGAAATCAGGCGGCAACCGACGGGGGTGGCATCTGGTCGGCGTCGGCCGTCGTCACGCTTACCAACGGCACCGTCGTGTCCAATTTCGCCAACAACGGCGGAGGTCTCCGCGTGCGGGGCAACACTACGACCATTTCCGGCACCGTGCTGTGGGACAATCGCGGGAGCGGCACATTGGAGGCCAATCAGATCACCGTTGTGTCAGAGGGCGCCGTCGATATCAACTACAGTTGCGTCCAGGGCTGGACCGGCAACTACGGCGGCACCGGCAACACGGGCGCCTTCCCGGCCTTCCGCAACCTCAGCGGAGGCGACTACCATTTGCAGCCGGGTTCGCCCCTCATCGACGCCGGCGACAACTCGGCCGTGCCGCAGAACACGCTGTTCGACCTGGACGGCAACGACCGATTCGTCGATGACCCGGATACGCCCGACACCGGCCGTGGGGAGCCGCCGATCGTGGACATGGGGGCGTACGAATTTCAGGCGTGTACGGGGCTGGAGCGGCTGACTGTGCGGTGCAAGCCGGGCAACGGCGGCCGCGTGCTGGTGGCTCGCTATGGCGGCGGCCGCGAGCACGTGATCGTGACGCTGAGGCTCGATGATGAGCCTTCGCGCGACGTGCAAGTCACGACCGACGCAAAGGGGCGAGCGCGGGCGAAGTTCCGCCGCGTCGGCCCCGGAGAGCACACCGTCCGCACGCTCCAATGCGGCGCCGAGGCCGTCGTCGAATGCGAGTAGACTGCCGTCCGAAGCGACAGACTGCAAGAACAATCTGAATCACAGCCTGCGCCAAATAAAGATCCGCAGATTGCGCAGATTCGCGCAGATAAGAGAGAAAACGAACTCTATCCCTTCTTAATCTGCGAAAATCTGCGCAATCTGCGGATGATTCATCTGCCATTGCGCGGATCCGCCGCCCTACCCGCAGCTTGATCGCTTCCCCTTGATCTTGCACGTCCCATTGCCGCCGCCGGGGCAGCCGATGGTCGTGCTGACCTTCTTGTTGCAGTCCTTCTTGGTTTCGCACTCGGCGTTGGTGCGATAGTCAGAGCCCTTGGCGGGGCAGTTGTCGCAACCGCCCTTGGGCTTGCTTTTCTTGAGCGTGTAGACGCATCCGCCGCCGACGCCGTACAGGTGGTTGTCGATCATGATGTAATTGTTGTTGACCTGCGTATCGACGACGACGCTGCCGATGCCGCCGTTATCCTCCCAGCCGAAGAAGCCGCCGTTGACATCCGTGGTGCTGATCAGGCCGCCGTTGGTGTCGTAGACGCTGATCGTGCCGTCCTGCCCGTAGCCCTGATAGCCCTGCAAGTCCAGGCCCATCGCGGTGATCGGCGGATCGTAGTCGATCGTGATCTGATAGCCCCTCCAGCCGGTGCAGTCGCCCAGGCTCTGGGTGATCAGGCCGAAGTAGCCGTTGCCGTTCCAGTAGAGCGACGGAGCGCTGTAGCGCGCGCCCGGCTCGACGAGGCCCGGGCCTTCGCCATTGAAGATGGAGTCCGAGTCCAGGTAGCCGCTGCTGTCGCTGCGCTGCCCGCCGTTGGGCACCGAAAGCGTCTCGAAATCCTCAAGCGTACCCCCGCCGCCCAGAATGCCCTCCAGCGTTTCACGATTCGGGATCTGATCGGCGCGTACCGACAGCGTAACCATCGACAACGCCACCACTGCGACCGCGATTGACCGATTGCTCTTCATCGTCCCATTCTCCGGTAGGAAGCCACTGCGATCCGGCGGATCGAACGACCCTCGGACCGATTTCAGCGTATCAAATCGCGGCGTCTGACTCAACGGGCCGCGCGCAACCGCTGGACGCGGCGACCGCAGATCGAGCCGTTGAGGTAGTGCGCCGGGCCCATGAGGAAGTAGACCATCCCGGACCACGGCACGCCGGCCGGATGGGCCAGCGCCACGGCCACCGACGCGCCGCCGATTGCCACGCTGATGAGGTGGGCGCGAACGCTGCTGCGGCAGATGAGCCGTTCCGCTTCGCTCAGTTGCAGATCGTCGCGATGACGCCAGGCATGAAGGGTCATCAGCGCCAGAACCAGAAAAATGGCGGCAAAGCCGGCGCCGTAGAGGGCCATCAGGCTCTGCGCCTCCTCCAGGCTGATCGCCGGCGCGGCCGCGCGGCCGGGGAGTGTGCTGATGCCGCCCCCGCGAATGAGGTCGGACAAGAGCGTGGCGACAAACTTCAGCGGATAAACGTAAAACAGTACCACGAAAAGCAGGAGCGCATTGAGCGCCACGGTCTTGCCGTCTTCCAGTCCGTATCGGCGATGGAAAAGGAAATTGTAGTACCAGATCATCATCAGCAGCGCGAAGCAGGCCGCGAACGCGGGGAACTGCCAGAAGACTTCGATCAGGTCGCCGTAGCTGCGCGGCACTTCGAGCGAAACGACCAGCAGCGTCATAGCGAAGCCGAAGACGCCGTCGGACAGCCCCTCGACGCGCGACACGTCGCCGCCGCGCCAGCGGAAGTCCGACTCGCCGCGGAGGAACTCTGGGATAAGCTTGTCGATGCTGCGCATGCGTTGGCGCCAAACCTCATCGATCTCTGACAGTGGAGCTTCGGGCCATCCTGTGCGTATCCTCCGCGCGGATCGCGATTCCCGTCAGAACGCGGGGAGTAACGAAGTCGGGCAGCGAAGGAGTAACGGAAGAAACACCGACACCAGTTCTTCCCTCTTCCCCTCACTCCCTCACTCCCTTACTCCCTTACTCCCTTACTCCCTCTGCTCCACCTCCCCTCGCGTCAGGCTCTTGTGAATGGTCGCGATCCAGTCGGCGTTGGCCGTGTCGCTGTTGGCCCAGCGTTTCCACGTCTCCGGCAGCCCGGCAGCCTGGATATCCTTCAGCGACTTGCCCGCTGCAATACCGTGAAGCACCACCGCTGTCGTCCCCTTCAGCATCGCCAGATACCCGACCAGGTCGTCGCGGCTCGACAGCGGCCCGTGCCCGGGGATGAGCTTCGCGTCGGGCGGCATGGTCGCAAGGACGTGTTCGATCGTGCGGGTCAGGCCGTTGATGTCGCCGCCGTGATCGAGATCGACGAAGGGGAACCGGTCGGCGAAGAACGTATCGCCCATGTGGATGACGTTGGACTGCATGAAGTGGATGATGCTGTCGCCGTCGGTATGGCTGTGTGGCACGTGCATCACCTTGATCTCCTCGCCGTTGAAATGGATCGAGAGGCCGTCTTCGAACGTCACCACCGGCAGGCCCTCTTTCGGCAGCGGCTCGACCGTGCGGCCGAAGAGGGTCTGAGTGCTCGACAGGCGCTGACGGACGTTGGCGTGGGCGATGATCGTCGCATCGCGGCCGAAGTGCGGGTTGCCGCCGGTGTGATCGCCGTGCCAGTGCGTGTTGAGCACGAAGGTCACGTCGCTTGATCCGCCGGTGATGCCGGCGATAGCGGCGCGGATCTTCTCGGCCAGCGGGGCAAACTGATCATCCACGATCAGCACGCCGTCCACCCCGGCCGACACGCCGATGTTGCCGCCGGCGCCGGTGAGCATGTGGACGTTGCCGGCCACGTGCGTCGCCGCAACCTCGACGTTTGAGAAATCGCGCTGGGCGTGCGCTGCGGCGGCCAGGGTCGTAACGATGATGGCGATTCGACAAAGGTGGCGCATGATCGGCTCCGGCGGAGATTACGACGGTCGCAAGTCCCGAACTCGCGTTACGCTCGACTCTATCCGCAGGTCGCCCCGCGGTGAAGCCGGACGGCTCGCCCCCCGCGCGCCGCCGGCCAAACGGACAACGCGTCCGCGACGCTCCCGGTAGCGATTCGGCGGACGATTCGGTATCTCTGCCTCCCGCGTTGGCCCGGCGGCGTAAGCGTGCGGCGATCGGATGGCTCTGCCACGGCGCGGAATCGTCGCCGGCCCGACCACCGGATCGCAAAACCGTCTGATGAGCGAACTACGCACAACCCGCGGCAACCACACCTGGGCGTACGCCGCGCTCGGGCTGGCCGTGCTCTGGAGCCACTGGACCCTGCGCGTCTACGCGATGGACGATGCCTACATCCACATCCGCATCGCGGATCATCTCGCCCAGAACGGGCGGCCCTACTACCACCTCGACGAGCCGCTGAAAGCGTCGTCGTCGTCCGTGTGGACCCTCCTGGAGGCGGGCGTTTTCACGTTGTTCGGGGCGACGCCGGACGCAGTCGCGCCGCTCAACGCGCTGATCCTCGGCCTGACGTGCGTCGTCTGGGTCGCGGCCGTGCGAGGGATAACCGGACGGCGGGACTTCGCCACCGACTTCGGCACGACGCTGATCGTGGTATCCGCCTGCTTCGTCAGCAGCGTCGGGTTGATGGAATCGCCATTGGCGATGCTGCTACTGGGAGCGGCCCTGTGGCAATACCAGAAGGGTCGCGCGTTCGCGTTCGTGCTGCTCGGCCTTGCGGTGTTCGTCCGGCTGGAGGCGGCGGTCTACCTGCTCGTGCTTTGGCTCGCGAACCTGGCCGAACGCCGCGTTCACCCGGCCAAGGCCGCGGCCGCGGCGCTGCTCGGTGCGGCGCCGCTGCTGGTCTACGATCTCGCCTTCTTCGGTACGGTGATCCCGGGCACGATGGCAGCCAAGCAGCAGGTGTACCAGTTGAGCCTGGGCGACTTTCTCTCCGTAGTCGCCAACAGCCTGCTGATCGGCAAAGACGGCACGCCGCCGCGATGGCTCGTCATCACGTGGACACTCGGACTGGTCGGCGGAACCGCGGCCTGCCTGCTTCGGCGCGACCCTGTCGAAAACCGCGCGCCGGCGCAGGACCGCCGCCTGCTGATCGGCCTCGGCGCCATGGGCGGGATTGTGCTGACGGGCTACGCGGTCAAGTGTGTGCTGGTCTTTCCGTGGTACATGCCGCTGTTCTCGCTGCCGCTGTTCATCTTCCTCTTCGCCGCTGCCCGCCTGACCGGTCGGCGGGCGATCATGGTGCTGTTCGGCATCGCATGGATCCCGACCGGCGTGTCGCTGGCGCAGAATTGCCTGGCCGCGGCCACCGCGCGGACACTCTACAGCGAGTCCACGACCTGCGCCCGCGTCCGGAAGTACCTGGAACTCGGCGCGGAGCTGCGCCAGTCGCATCCCGACGCCCGCCTGATGACCTCGGAGATCGGGGGCCTGGGCTATGCGTTCGGAGGGCGGATTCTTGACGCCGGGGGCCTGGTGAGTCCCGAGGTGCTTCGCTATCACCCGCTGGCCGTGCCGCATCAGCGACCGCACGGCATGACCGGCGCCATCCCCACGCAGTACATCCGCGACGAACGGCCGGATCTCATCGTCAGCCTCGACGCCTTCCTCCTCGACTTCTTCGACTCCGATCTGGTCGGCGAGTATGAGTTGCGCAAGGAGCCTATCTATCTGGAGGAAGATCGGCCGTTCCTGTTCAACCGGCAGTTGTGGGGCTCGACGTACATGGCGGTGCTCACGCGGAAGCAACCGTAGTATGCGCGCCTCACGCACGGCAGGAATGAGTCGCCCGGCGCTGCGTGGTATGCCACCTGGTGCGACTACTGCCGCGGGTGCCACTGCTCTTGAGCAGTGAGACTTGAGGCTGAAGCGACGGGACACGAGTTCGGCCATACACTCACCAGAACGAGCCTCCAAGATGGATGAACGCCGGCAACAAAGCTCAAAGCACGCCTGGGCCTACCTGGTGCTCGCGCTGGCCGTCGCCTGGAGCCATTGGGCGCTCCGCGTCTACGCCATGGACGACGCATACATCCACTTCCGCATCGCGGACAACCTCGCACAGCACGGCCGCCCGTATTACCACCTCGACGAACCGTTGATGGCATCGTCGTCTTCTGCGTGGACGATGCTCGTCGCGGGCGTGTTCCTGGTCTTCGGCGCGCAGCCGGCGGCCGTGGCGATTCTCAACTGTGCGATTCTGGTCGGCGGTTGCATGGCGTGGGTCGCGGCGGTGCGTCAACTGACCGGCCGGCGCGACTTCGTCACCGACTTCGGCACGACGCTCATCGTCGTGTCGTGCTGCTTCGTCAGCAGTGTCGGCCTGATGGAAACCCCGCTGGCCATGGCGCTGCTGGGCACGTCGTTCTGGCTCTACCAGTGCGGGCGGGCGGCGGCGTTTGCGGTGGCAGCGGCCGCGGTGTTCGTTCGCTTCGAAGCGGGCGCTTATCTGGTCGTTCTCCTTGTGCTGAACGGGTTCGAGCGCCGCGTGGCGTGGCGGGCAGCGCTACCGAACGCCCTTCTCGGTGCGGCGCCATTTGTCGTGTACGGGTTAAGCTTCTTTGGGACGCTCATCCCCCAGTCGGTTGCGGCGAAGGACCGCGTGTTCCAGTTGACCACGCTGAACTTCCTCTCCGTCGCGGGAAAGGGCGTGATGATCGACGACTATGGGCCGACGCGGCGCTGGATGATCGTCGCCTGGGCGGCCGCGCTCGCCGTGTGCGCGATCGCCGCCGGCGTAGATTGGCGGCGAAAGAACGCGGCGCAGCGTGCCAAGCTGCCGCCGGCGCTGTTGGCGATCGCCGTGATGGGCGCGGCCGTGCTGTCAGCCTACGCCGTCAAGCGCGTTCTCGTATTCCCCTGGTACGTGCCGCTGTTTACGCTCCCGGCGTTCGTCGCGCTGTTCGCCCTGGCGCGCATCCGGGGCGGGCGCGCGGTCACGGCGCTGTTCGCCATTGCGTGGTTGCCGACCGGGCTGCTGCTCGTGCAGACTTGCCTGGGCGCAGCCACAACGCCGACCCTCTACAGCGAACTCGCGACCGGCGCCCGCGTGCGCAAATACCTTGAAATCGGCGCGGAACTTTACGGCGAGCATCCCGACGCCCGGCTGCTCACTTCCGAGATCGGCGGCCTGGGGTTCGTGTTTCGTGGAAAAATCCTTGACGGCGGCGCGCTGGTCAGCCCGGACGCGCTGGCGTATCACCCCATGGCCGTGCCGCAGCAGCGGCCCAACGGCCTCGCCGGCGCGATCCCGGCCGGCTACGTCCGGGCGACGCGCCCCGACCTCATCGTCAGCCTCGACGGCTTCCTCACCGACTTCTTCCAGTCGGACATCGCGGACGAGTACGAGTTGCGAAAGGAACCAATCTACATCGACGAGGATCGGCGCTACCTGCGCAACCGCGGCATCTGGGGATCGACCTATCTGGCGGTGCTGACGCGCAAGCGTCCGTAAGCGATTCTCGATCGTCGCTGTGCGGCATCGCGCCCCTCCACCGAGCCGCGGGCTTCTGCCCGCGCGAAGGCACCGGCACGTCGACCGCAGCAAGTCGCGCCTGGCGCTTTCCTGGACAGAGGCGCCGCCGGACGTGAAGCAACCTGCTCCGCGACGGACGCCGATCAGGGCACCGACCGCAGAGCCGGCCCGACGTAGTGGCTCAGCGGACGGTAGATGCGGTTGTCCACCTGCTGCTCGATGTAGTGGGCACACCAGCCCGACACGCGGCTGCACACGAACAGCGGCGTATACAGGTCCAATGGCAGGTCGAGCAGGTAATACGTCAGCCCGCAGGGATAATCGACGTTGGGATAGATCGGCTTGTCTTTGTTGACGATCGGGTTTTTGATCGCATCGTAGACCGCGACCAGGTTCTCGCGGCCTTTCTGCTTCGCAAGAATCCGCATCTCGCGCTCCAGTATGTGAGCACGATGATCGCCGTTCTTGTAGACGCGGTGCCCGAAGCCCATGATCTTCCGCTTCGCGGCGAGGGCGTCGGCCAGCCACTGCTCGGCCCGGCCCGCCTCCCCGATCTCCTCGAAGGCCT
>CAZYLK010000037.1:8105-19001 GCA_964648365.1 uncultured Phycisphaeraceae bacterium | reverse complement strand
GTTCTTGTAGACGCGGTGCCCGAAGCCCATGACCTTCTCCTTGCGGGCAAGGGCATTCTGCACCCACGCATCCGCCTCCTGGGCGGACTTGAAACGCGAGATCAACTCCATCGCCTTCTCGTTGGCGCCGCCGTGCAGCGGTCCTTTCAGCGCGCCGATCGCTCCGACCACCGACGAGACCATGTCCGACTCGGTCGAGCCTATGACGCGGCAGGTGAAGGTACTGGCGTTGAAGTCGTGCTCGGCGTAGAGGATCAGCGTCAGGTCGAGCAGACGGCTCGACGTATCATCCGGTTCGGCGCCGTGGCACATGTAGAGGATCTGGGCCGCGTGGGTCAGCCCGGGCTTGGGCTTCACCGGCTCCTTGCCGTTGAGCAGCCGGAACCGGGCGGCCAGCACGTCCGAGCAGACCGCCAGCAGCCACACCGCCCGCTTGCGCAGGTCGTCCGGCGACGACCCGCCGGTGGCGTCGAAGTGACCGGCCATCGACACGCCGGTGCGCAACACGTCCATCATCGGCGCCGTTTTCGGGATCTGGCGAAGAGCTTCGACGACGCCCGGGGCGAGTCCGTGGAAGCCGTCCAGCATCTTCACGAAGGCCTCGTGCTGCGGGTCCGTCGGTAGTTCGCCGTACAGGAGGAGGTGAGCAACCTGCGTGAAAGAAGCCTTTTCCGCCAGTTCCGCGATCGGGTAGCCCCGATAAAGCAGTTGCCCCTGATCGACGCAGCAGATGTCGGTCGTTCCGGCGATCACGCCTTCCAGACCGGGTTTGAACCCTTCCAAGCTCACGACACGCTCCTGTCCACGGCCATCCACAGCCCCGGCCGCAGGCCGGAAGCCACCCACACCGGCGACGCACGCTCGACGGTGCCGTGACTCTGCACGGGTGTCGAGGACTGCCGGAACGGGGGAAGTGTAGCGGAGAGCTCCAGGATTCGGTAGTGCAGGTGTCGCCGGCGGCTGCGTGGGGGCATGACAGGTTGGGCGGGTGGCACGGTCTCGTCTTCGAGGCCGTGGCGATCGCAGCAGGCGTGCAGCGTTTGGGGGAATGACGTTCCAGCATACCACGGCCTGCCTTCGGCAGACCCTGCCACCCGATTCGCGCTCGGCGAACGCCCACCTTGAGCTGCCCAATGCGTCACGCACCCGCTGCGTGCATCCGCGCCCATGCCGCCGCCACTGAAAGACGGCCATCAGACGTGCTCCGATTCCGGCTCGATCCACTCCAGAATGTACAGCTCGCCTTGATGATTCATGTCAGCCGCCCGCGCCGCCTCGTCGGCTGTGTCCCCGGTCGCGATGACGGCGCCGTTGAAGACTGCGATCCAACGTCCGGCGTACTTCTCGTATATCTCAAGGCTGTGCTCGGCCAGCCAGGCGAAATCGGTGCTCATGGCAGTCTCTTATCAGGAGTCTGACCCGGCCACGACGGATTTGCACCCTGTCGAAGGGCTCGACAAGTCGGACGCCGCGGCGCTGCGCCCGGCCGGCCAGCCCTACGCCTTCGCATCATAGCCCAGCAGGTCGTACAGCGCCGGCCGCGTCTGCATCTGGTCGACGAAGGACTTCTGCGTGCCCTCGGCCTTGAGCGCCGTCAGCGCCCGCTCCATCGCACCCATAGCGACCCGCTGCAGCGTGACCGGGAAGATGACGATGCGGTAGCCCATCGCCGCGAACTCGTCGGCGGTAAAATAAGGCGTCTTGCCGAATTCGGTCATGTTGGCGAGCAGGATGGTGCTCGGCACGTCGCGGGCGAAGCGTTCCAGTTCCTCGCGGCCTTGCAGCGCTTCGGGAAAAATCCCGTCAGCGCCGGCCTTGAGGTACGCATGAGCGCGAGCGACGGCGTCGTCGTAGCCGGTGACGCCGCGGGCGTCGGTGCGGGCGAGAATGACGAAATCCGGGCTGGCCTTGGCCGCGGCCGCGGAGGCGATCTTGACGCAGAATTCATCCTGCGGCACGAGCTTCTTGCCGTCGAGATGCCCGCAGCGCTTCGGGAACTCCTGGTCTTCGAGGTGGATGGCGCTGACGCCGACGGACTCGAGCACGCGAACGGTGCGGGCGGCGTTGTCGGCCCCGCCGTAGCCCGTATCAGCGTCCATCAGGATCGGGATGCTCGTCGACGAGGCAGCGTGGCCGGCGTGATCGCGCGCCTCGCTGAGCGTCATGATCCCGACGTCCGGCACACCGCCCACCGAATTGGCCAGCACCGCGCCGGACAGATAGATCGCGTCAAACCCGGCGCGCTCGATGAGCCGAGCAGAAAGGGCGTTGATCGCCCCGGGCATGACGACGGTGCCGGCGCGGAGTAATTCGCGGAGTTTCGCACTGCGCTGAGCGTTGGGGGAAAGGGGGGTGGTCATCCGTCCATCTCGTCTCTTTTGCTGTCGTCAGAAGCGCCGGCCCGCACGGGAGCCACCGTCCGATACTCCCCCGCGGAGCAAGGTGCGTCAATTCGCGGAGGGGGTTTGGCGGGGGCTTGGCGAATGCGCGACGTTACGCCCAAACACAACCCAAACCCGACGTAGGAATGTGTGGAGGCGACGGTGGGACGTGTAACACGGGCTTGGGGCGGTCGTACTGTAGGGAGGACGACGAGGTTGACAGAGGTTGCGGCCCCTGTCGGTAAGCGTCTGGTGTTGGGTGATTCAAAGGAGAGTGGTCATGGGCCAACGCGACGTTGACGCAGGTGCGGTCGTGGCGAAGAGTGATGGCGACGGCGACGCCGTGGTTGAAGCGCATCTGGCGCGCCTCAGAGCGGTTCTGGCGGGCGAGCGCCGGTGTCTGGCTTCCTGGGAATTGGAACGCCTGGCGGAAATCCAGAACCGCCCGCCCGAGCAACTCAATGAGGCTGAGCAACTACTGGTGTCGCTGTTTGAGCAGCATGTGACGGCGGAGGGCTGTCCGGACTGTTCTGAGTGGTATGAGGCCGAACGACTGATCCGGAGTGCGGCCGAACGCGCCATCGATCGATCCGTTACAAGAAACTGATCGATCAGCCCGACTCGAGCGCCGTTCTGATTTTCTTGAGTGCCCGATGCAAACGAGTTCGCGCAGCCCCAGGACGGATCTTCAACGTATCAGCGATCCGGCGGTACGAGTATTCCTCGAAGAACCACATCCGAAGCAGCAACTGTTCGTCATCGCTCAAGCGCCGTAGTGCGGCCTGAAGATTGGACTTGGCGATTGTTTCCTCCTCTTCCTGAACCAGGGCGAGGAGCGCGGTCTGGCTTCTCGCCATTACGTCGGTTTCGATCGTCAGCGGCGGGCGATGCGACCTGCGGGCCACATCGAGCAGCGAGTTTCGTGCGACCGTGACAAGATAGACCGCAAGCTCCACGTCCGCGCGGGACGTATCGAGCGCGCCTGACTCGCACGCGGCGATGCCCTTTTTGAATGTGCAGTAAAGCGTCTCGTGAACGAGATCTTCCCTAAGGGAGATTGGGTACGCCGTAAGGCGGCGAAGCGACTTCAGCACGGCGGGCTTCACGACAGCCAGAGTCGCCTCACAAAAAGCGCGCCGGAGCGATTCGTCACCGGGAACTGCGGCTAGATCCCGTGCCGCATGGCCCAGTCGATCGCGTGAATCTTCGCTATCGTGTGGACTGGGAATTCAACCAACTCCTTGCGTGAATATCCACATCGAGCAGCAGTGAATATCGCCGTCCCCCCACCTCTCGCCGCAGCATGGTCCTCCATTCGCTTTCCGGGTCTGCGTCCCGACGAACACACTCTCGCTCAAAGGCATCGACGCAATGCCAGTAGTGGGCGCGACAATTGCTGAATAGCTCATCGAGGGCGGCTGGGGGGAACGGGCGATGACCACGAAGCTGGCGAAGGTTGTTGAGCTTCGCGATCAGCGCCCGCACAACCGCTCCATAAGCATCCGCATAGATCGCGTCGACACGTCGCGAGTACGGGGCGTCCTCCCTTCTCCGACGGAGCAATTCAAGCTCCGCATTTATGTCTTCGTCCCGCAGCCGGAGGGCCAGTGACGCCATTGTGCGAGTCTCCCGTAGTCACTTGAGCCGCCGGCACCGCTCAGCCGGCTCGGGCATTTGTCGCGACGCGCGACGCAGCACGGGCTTTGATGCGCGTGCGCCCATTCCGCCGAACGCGGTTGACCTGTGATGGCGTGCCGCCGCCAACGCCACTGTTTCCGCTCAGTCGCAACGCTCCTCGAACTCGCAGACGCTGACGGTGTGAGGGTAACTATCCTGAAACGCCCACAGATACCTGGCCCTGCCCTTTTCATTCGTCAGGCTGACCAGCGATTGACCATCGTCGATCACGAAGGTAACCAGCGCGTTCGGCGTCGCCTTCTTCAGAAGGGCCGAAACCTTCGTGTATCCCGGCGAGCAGTCCAACCTGAGTTTGGTCTTCGTGTCGCTGCAATGGCTGCGCGGGAAGAACGCCAGAAACGTGGGCCGGGCCAGTCCACCGCTGCCAGGAGTGACGAACTCATCGATGAACTCGCCGGTCGCGCCGTCATAACGAAGCACACTGTGCGTGCCCGGGTTGGACACGTACAGATGGCCGCTCGGCCCGAACGCGATATCCGCCGGGGAGTCCATACCCGAACCGCTGACCTGACTCAGGAAAAAGCCGCCGCGGCCGTTGTAACGCAGCACGGCATCACTGCCGCGGCTGGCGACGTAGCAGTGCTGGTCAGGGCCAAAGGCCAGGCCCTCGGGCTTTTTCAGTCCGCCGGCGGCGGCGAACACGTCCCACTCGTCATCCAGGCGGTCATGGCGGACCACGTTGTTCGATCGGAGGTTGCTGATGTACAGGTTGCTGTCCCAGGCGAACGCGATGCCGCGAGGTCCATCCATCGGGCCGCCCTCGACGTACGTTTCCACGAACTCGCCCGTCCGGCCGTCGTAGCGTTTGATGCTGTTGTTCTTGAAGCTGGCGACGTAAAGATCGCCGCCGGGACCGAACGTCAGGCCGCACGGGCCGTCCAGGCCGCCTCCGGACGCAAACGTGTCGATGAACTCGCCGGTCTGTCCATCGTAGCGCAGGATGACGTCATTCTTGAAGCTGCTGACATGGAGGTCGCCGCCCGGGCCGAACGTCAGGCCCATCGGTTTGCGAAGCTGTCCACCGCGGGTGAAGTCGCCCAGAAAGTCGCCGGTCTGCCCATCGTAACGCAGCACGCTGTCGGTGCCTGCGCTGCAGACCAGCAGATCCGTCTCGGCCGCGGTAGTGTCCGGCGCGATGAAGATCAGCGGCGTCGCGACCGTCATGCAGAAGGCAGCAACCTCGCGCAAGTGTAACCGTCGAGTGATGGTAATCACGGCGTCCCTTTCAACATGGCGCGGTTGACCCGGCTGAACGGCCCCGTCCGCGAAGTACCGACACCGAAGGACCACACGCCCGCAGCCTTCAGAGTACCGCCAGAACCACCGGATTCCAAGTCGACGACCAGAGCCGCCAGAGCCGGCAGGCGGCCGGTAGCCTCGTTCCTTCCCGGTTCCCTCACTCCCTTATACCGTGGCTTCCGATCTTCATTCGTTCTTCGCTATTCTCTCATCACCTTAATCGAAAACAGCGGCGTTACGTCATCCATCGTGTCGAACTTCCACGCCATCTCGAGGCAGCGCTCCTGATCGGCGTCGCTGAAGCGGCCCTTCGCCAGCCGCTTGAACTTGGCCACAACCTCTTCGTCTGTCATCGGGTTTTCCGCGTGGCCGCGGGGGAAGTCGACGCGTTTGTTGACCTTCGTGCCATCGGTGCAGGTGATCGTGATGTCGTTGGGGATGCCCTTCGGATAACCCTTGTTCAGTTCCGCGTCCTCGACGATCGTGGTCCTGTCGATCAGGTCGAGCAGGCGCTTATCCGTCAGGCGCTCCTCGTCGAACGTCTCCAGCGTCACGTCGCCATCCACGAGGGCGGCCGCGCAGCAGTAGAACATCGAGTGATCGGCCGTCTCGCGCGACGTGGGTCGCAGCTTCTCCGGCTCGGAGCCTATGATGCTCACCGCCGCCTCGAAGCTCTTCATGTGGATCTTCTCGACCGTCTTGCCCTGGATCTGCGGCCGCATCTGCAGACACGCATCGATGGCCGACTGCGAGTGGTACTCGGCAGGCCAGAACTTGATGTACGTCTTGTCGATCATGAAGTCGCCATCGCGGCCGAGCACGAGCTTGTCTGCGATGCCGCCCAGGTTGAGTTGCTTCATCAGACCCTTCGGCCCCTCGAAGATTTCGTAAGGCCCGCTCATGCCGCGTCGCGCCAGGTCGGCGGCGAAGATGCCGTTGCGGCCGGCGTTGGCGAACGCGCAGGCCTTCCAGTGCGAAATCTGTCCGGTCCGCGTCTGCCGCGTGGTGATGTTGCACACACCGGCCAGACCCAGCGCGTGCTCAAGCTGGTCTTCGGTCAGGCCCCACAGCTTGCCGGCCGCCATCGCAGTGGACAGCGCCCCGTAGGTGACGTGATCCCACCCGCCCGAGCGCAGACTCGCTGCGTCGCACAGGCGGCACTGAATCTCGTAGGCAATCACGGCCGCGAGAATGATGTCCTTGCCCGTCTTGCCGGATGTCTGACCGGCCGCGATGCAGGCAGCGAGGTTGTCCGACGGGTGCGCCGGCTCAAGGCTCAGGTAGGTGTCGTTGTAATCCAGGTATCGCACCATCGCGGCGTTGGCGAAGGCGGCCAGTTCGGTGCTGGTGCGATGCCCGGTGCCCCAGACCGTCGCGGACGGCGGCGGGTCATTCACGGCCTCCGCCTTGGCCCGCACGATTCGGCTCGGCGCCGCCCAATAGGCGCCCAACGCCGTGGCGATCGAGTCGATGATCCGCCTCTTGACCTCGTGAATCGTCTTTTCGGGTAAATCCTCGTAGCGGATGTTGTGGACCCACCGGGCCATGTCGCGTGCGATCGTCATTGTGATTCCGACTGTCCTTTCACGGGTCGACGCCCACGGTCGCCCGCGCGGCGCGCTCCTTGCTGCTGGTGACGTCCCGATCGTCGCGGGCTGACGCGGCCGCGTCGGGACGATCCATAGCATGGGCAAACTCCCGGCGCGGTCAACCGCCGCGAGCGACGACCGCCAACCGCCCCCGCCTGTCCCACCGCGGCGTCGCGGCTTCGCGGAACCTCGCCCAGAACGAGCGCTGATACGCCGTCTGAGCCATGCTCCAGTTTGGTCGGGCGCACCCAGTCCGGTCCGCCCGGTCGCCTCCCGCGGCTCCCTGCGGCCCTGCCGATGGACCCGACACTCCTTGCGGGGACGAGTGACCCCAGGTATAGTGCCTGAGCCCTCACAAGGCCCTAAATCTTGGTAGGGATTCTTCGGATGGAGGGCGCTCCCACACCCCGCCGGGTCCACGGCGGCGGAGACGCGAAAGGAGGCGTGATATGTTCCGGCGGAAGCACGACGACCCGGAGGATCCGCGCAACCACAAGAATCCCCGCGATGTCCCAGGATACGGCAAGCGGATCAGCCTGACGTGCCTTCGCTGCGGCCGGGCCGGGCTGTACGACGTAGGGGCAATCCTGATCTCACCCGCAATACGGGGGGCAAACACCAACCGGCCGATGTCGGAGAGCATCTCGTTCACGCGCTACTTTCGCTGTCGCGACTGCGACGCAGGCGGCCCGTGGAACATAGCGCTCGACGCGCTCGGGGAAATCACCGGGCGATTTGCGCGATTTGCGTTGACCGGGCACCACGACGGCATTTACTACGGGGAACCTCGGACGTTCGACGGGAAATGGGTGAAATATCCGACCGAGGCGGCCGTGTACATTCAGTCCCTCATCGAGAAGACGCCGGACAGCGCGGAACTCTGGCTGAGGCTCGGCAATGTTTATGCCAACGGCCTGCGGCCGGATCTCGCCGTTGACCCGTTGAAGCGTGCCATTGAACTCGCCCCGCGCCGCATTGAGCTGCGAGCAGAGCTCGCGGAGTGCTTCGACGCCATGAATCGCCCCCGCGATGCCAGGGCGCAATGGGTCGCTGCCCTCGAGGCGGCGGCGGACGACGATTCAGATCGAGAGACGGTTCGGAGCACCGTCGACGCTGCCCTCAGGGCACTCGGAAAGGCGGGTCATCAAAACGAAGCACTCGCGGTACTGAAGCGTCACTGTGAAGCCAACAGAGCGAGTCTGACGCCTGAACCGAACGGTTCCACTACCCTGGTCGTAAAGGCGCTCGATCTGGCAAAGGATCGGGACTGGGAGCAGTTCGTAAGCATGTTTACCGGAGAGCGGATCATTCCGAAGCGCGCCGAGCGGTCCGAGCCCCGTCCAGCACTCGTCGTGCGGCACACCAAACCGCTGGGCGGAAATGCGAAGTGCCCTTGCGGCAGCGGCCGCAAGCAGAAGAAGTGCTGCGGAGCCGCCGCCGGATCGCCGAAGCTGGCGCCGAAACATGCGGGCGCCGCGGGGGCGCGTTGACCCGCGCCGCCAACGGCAACCGGCGTCGGCGCCGAAGCTGACGTGGCGCTCGCCCGCGCCCGCGAGCGGATCTGGCCCAAGTCATGGCATCATCGGACGCAGCCATCCTTATGGACGGAACCGCCCTCGCCGCCTGCATCCTCGCCGCGGCCGCGGAGAAGGTGCGGCGGATCGTCGAGACCACCGGCGTGATTCCGACGCTGGCGACGGTGCTCGTCGGCGACGACCCCGCGTCCGCCGTGTACGTCCGGATGAAGCGCCGCCGCTGTGAGCAGGCGGGGATGCGATCCGTCCGGGTAGAAATGCCGCACGGCACCACCACCGAGCAACTCGTCGCCGAGATCGCGCGACTGGGCGACGATCCGTCGGTGCATGGCATCCTGGTGCAGCACCCGGTGCCCGCGCCCATCGACCGGCGGGCGGCGTTCGAGGCTATCCCCGTCGCCAAGGACGTGGACGGCGTCACTTCGACGACGCTGGGCCGAACGATACTGGGGATGACGGGGTTCTCGTCCTGCACACCGACGGGGATTATGCGCCTGCTGGCCGAGTACAGCGTTCACCTGGACGGCACCGACGCCGTCGTCGTCGGGCGAAGTCCGATCCTCGGCCGCCCGATGGCCTCCATGCTCATCAACGCCCACGCCACGGTCACACTCTGCCACTCGCGCACGCGAGATCTTCCGTCGATCATCTCGCGTGCTGACGTGCTGATCGCCGCGGTGGGCAGGCCGCGCTACATCCAGGGGGCATGGATCAAACCCGGCGCGGTGGTCATCGACGCGGGCTACAACCCCGGCAACGTCGGGGACGTGGATTTCGAAACGGCATCGAAGCGGGCGTCGATGATCACGCCCGTCCCCGGCGGCGTGGGGCCGATGACGATCGCGACGCTCATCGATCACACCGCCGACGCGGCCGCGCGGCAGTTGCCGGTCGGTGACACGACCGGCTGACGGCTGCCCCTCGGCGCGGGCCGCTTGTGCGTTTCGCGGGATCCCTGCGGCTGGGTGCGTGACGCAATCCGCGGGGCTATCAAGCCGTCGGCGGCTCGCGTGGCGCGGGCATCTTGCCCGTGATTGCGACTCGGTATTTGGCCCGCCTGGAGAGAAACTGCTTCACGACAAGCAGGCGCCTGCTGCCCTTCGAATCACGGCCAGGATGGCCGTGCCACGTTCGGGCGCGCCGGCCGGGTCTGTCACGCACGCCTTGCAGCTCGAGCGTGCGCGGTTACGCCTTGCCATGGTAGAACCCGCGGATGTTCGGCAGCAGATATTCCTCGAACGCCCGATCGGTGTCGAAATCCGGCTTCCAGCCCCAGTCCGACCGCGCGGCCGAGTCGTCCACGTCCTCGGGCCAGGTGTCGACGATCCCCGCACGGGGAACGTCCGGCTCGAACGTGATCTTCGCATTCGGAAACGCCGCGAGGACGCGGTCTTTCAGCTCGGCGGCACTCAGCGAAAACGCACCGACGTTGTACACCCGCCGCGACAGGCTCCTGGCGGGCGCATGGGCAAGCTGCGTAATGGCCTTGATGCCGTCGGGCATCGCCATGAACGGAATGCGTGCGTCGCGAGACACGAAGCACGAGTAGGGCTTGCCCTCCGCCGCTGCGTGGATCATCTCGGCCGCGTAATCGCTGGTTCCACCCGAGGGCAGTGTGAACGCGCTGATCAGCCCGGGAAACCGCACGGAGCGGAAGTCCACGCCGCTGGGCGTGCGATCGGCGGCGAGCTGGCGGTAGTGGTGGGTGAAGTACCGACCCAGTTGCTCGCAGTACAGCTTGTTGCACCCGTACATGGTTGTGGGCGTGTTGTGCTCGTCCTCGCGAACGCGGCCCGCTTTCACTTTCGTTGAGAGGTCGGGAAGGCCGTAAACCGCGATCGAGCTTGGAAAGTTGAACACCACCGTCCGCCCGTGCCAGCGGGCCTGCTCGTGGGCGAGCTTGAGCAGATTGAGCGTGCCGTTGACGTTGACGCGATGGGCCGTGTCGGGCGTGTACTCCGAGCGCGTGCTCAGCAGCGCGGCCAGATGGTAGATCGCCTGAATCTCGTACTCGCTGATCAGCCGCTGGAGCAGGTTCTCGTCCAGGATGTCGCCGGCGATGGTCGCCCCGCAGCGGGTTGCCAATTCACCCTCCAGCGGCCGCAGGTCGAGCGCGATCACCTCGCCGTCGCCGCGCGCGGCGTACGCCTCGATCAGGCCCTGCCCCACCTCACCACTGGCCCCGGTCACAAGCGTCGCGGGCTTTCGCACCTGTCGGACTCCTGCAAAAACGCCGAACCGCGGGAATCGCGCCCGCGGTCACGGCCACGGTCACAGTCGCCGCCACGGTCGCGGCCACGGTGAACGCCGCCGCCCACGCGGCCGCGAACACCGATCGCGCGCGTCATCTTAGCGACCATGCATTTTCGGCTCCACACGCGGCCCTGGGGCGCCGCAGTGCCGGTTGCGCGACGTCATCGGCGGGCGGCGTTCTCGCCGGTGCCGTTGCGTGGC
>CAZYLK010000037.1:0-8005 GCA_964648365.1 uncultured Phycisphaeraceae bacterium | reverse complement strand
GCGTGGCACGGTCTCGTCTTCGAGGCCGTGGCTACCGTCGCGACGTGTCGCAGCAACGCGAGATGGCCCCCACCGGGCGGGCCTGCGGTCGGCGCGGGCATGAGTCAGATTTGGGCTGTCTGCGGTGCGGAAGCGCCGGCCGTCTCCGGGCGGGCGGCCTCCGCGCGGCGCTCGTCGGAGATGATCCGGCCGTCGCGCAGCGTGATGATTCGATCGCAGCGGCCGGCCACGTCGGGCTCGTGCGTGACCATGATGATGGTCATCCCCTCGTCGTGCATGCGGTCGAATATGGAAAGGATCATCTCTCCGGTGGCGGTATCGAGATTGCCCGTTGGCTCGTCCGCCAGGATGAACGACGGATCGTTCACCAGCGCCCGGGCGATGGCGACGCGCTGTTGCTGTCCGCCGGACAGTTCCATCGGGCGGTGATGCCCGCGGTCGGCCAGCCCGACCATGTCGATCAGCCGTTCCGCCCGGCGCCGTCGTTCGACCGCCGAAATGCCCTGATAGAAGAGGGGAACCTCAAGGTTCTCGAGAACCGTAAGCTGCTGGATCAGATTGAAGCTCTGGAAGACGAAGCCGATGCGCCGGCCGCGCATCTCGGAGAGCTCGTTATCATCCAGCTCGGCCACGTCCATGTCCCCGAGGATGTACGACCCCGAAGTCGGGCGATCGAGGCAGCCGAGGATGTTCATCATCGTGCTCTTGCCCGAACCGCTCTGCCCGCAGATGGCCACCGACTCGCCCTCGACGAAGTCGATCGAGACGCCGCGCAGCGCTTCGACGCGCACGTCGCTGTTGGGCATGGCATAGACTTTGGTCAGGTTGACGACGGACGCGATCATGGGCGGTAGGCGGCTCCCGAAACGGGGGATCTCGATGGATGGGTCTGGTGGACGCCGGCGCGACAGTCTTAACGCGGTCAGCACATCACTCGGACTGGCCCCCGCGCGTTCCGTGTGTGCCCGCGCCCGCCGGCCGCTGTCCCGGACCTCCGGCGGGCCGTTGACCAGTCGCCCCCTCAGGACGCGCCCCGCGCGTGTAGCTGACTTTGGCGCCCTGCTCGGTAGAGCCGCCGGATTCCGCGGTGACGGCCGGGCGCTCCATGCGCGCCGCATCGCTGGCGTCGAACTGCGCGCCCGCGTCGCGTTGACCCAGGGGAGGCAGATCGGGCAGCATGCGCATGTCATGGTCCGTCACCGCCAGGAGCACGTCGGCGCCGACGGAAAGTCCGCTGGTGATCTCGACCCACTGGGCGCTGGCCGTGCCCGTCTCGACCTTCACCGGAGTCGCCTGGTTGCGGTCGGACTTGAACACGAAGCTGTGGCCGTTCTTGCTGAACACGGCCTGAACCGGAACAGCCGTCACGTCACTGACGTGTTTGACGAGGATCTCGGCGATGGCGGTGACGCCGGGCTTCAGATCCGCCTCGGCCGGCTCCAGTTCGATCTCGATTTCGTACTGCTTCAGGTCCGGGTTGATCCAGCGGTTCTGCGACTCCGCCAGCACGCCGATCTTGCTGACCTGGCCACGGAAGATCTGACCCGGGATGCCTTCGACCTGCACGGTGGCCGGCTGGCCGATCGCGATCTTGTCCGTCTTGGATTCGTGAACGTTGGCGGAGACTTTCATCCGGGTGGTGTTCACAAGCGTGATGAGCGTCTGCCGCTCGAAGACGGTGGCGCCTTCTTTGATCTGATCGTCGCTACCCATGAACATCCGCCCGCCGCCGCCGGTGTAGTAGACCACCAGGCCCGGTCCGGGAGCGTAGATCTTGCACTTGGATCGCTGTTCCCGCAGGTTGGTGAGCTTGTCGCGGGTCAGGTTGAGTTCCTTCTCGCGGCTGGCCAGGGCTGCCTTCTTCTTTTCCTCTTCGGCCTCCGCACTCTTGCGGACGCGCTCAAGTTCCTTGCCGGCTTCGGAAAGGTCCGACTCCTTCTCGCGCAGCGACGTCTTGTGCGTGTACTCGACCAGAACATCCTTCGCGAGCAGCGCCTTTTCCAATTCCCAGGCGGCGCGCTTCTGGTTGAATTCATCTTCGGCAAACTTCGTCGCTGTGATGTACTTCAGCTCGTGAAGCTCCTCGGAGGCTTTCAAGTCTTCGTTGCGCCGCTGCAACGTAATCTTCGCCTGCTCGATGGCGATGTCAGCGTCACGCAGTTGCTGCTCCCAGTCGCCCTTGATGTACTGGTCGAGCGCCAATTGCGCCAGTTCCACTTTCAACTCGGCCTTGCGGATGTCGCTGGCGTTCTGATCGCGCTGAATGTCGAGTTCGGTGACGGCCGCCTTGTAGGTGGACTCGGAGGACGCTTCCTTCAACTCCTCAGCGCGGATCTTGTCCTCGATCTCGTTGCTGGCCAGTTCGACCAGCAGATCGCCCTCCTTGACGGCGGTGCCTTCTGAAACCAGCGAGATGATGGTGGCGCGACCCTCGACGTCCGACTTGATGTCGGTGGATTCGACCGCGCGCAGCTCGCCCTTCTCCTTCAGAACGACAGAAAAGCTGCGCTGCTCAACATGATGGGCCGTGACCTGCTGCTCGACCGCGGACGCCCGGGACACGAATGTCCACCCGAGCCAGCCGACCGCACCAAGGGCAAGAACGCCCCCCGCCACGTACGCCAGCATGGCGCCGCGACGGTGAAAACCGCCCGCGGATCGGACGGAACGGGTTGTGAAATCCGAAGACATCGACGCCTCCTTCGCAGACATTTGCCGCGTTGCAGCCGATTTCGCCCCGGGGGAGGTCGCGATGACGCAATCGGGCCTGACCACAAGCCCCCCTATTCTACACCAATCATCGCCCCGCCGCGCCTCGCCGCAACGCCAATTATTGTAAACTCTTATGCACCCGCAGCCGCCGCGACCGCACGGTTTGGAACCGCTCGCGGGAAGCACCAGGTCGGCCGCGTGAACTGCATTGCTTCGGGACACTTCAGCGGTGTCCTTCCGAGCGAGCCGAGGGCTTCAGCCCGCGCGGACTCCCGTGACAGACACCTCCTACCTCACAGCTCCAGTCCGCACGCACCCGGAAGAAGGGAACGCAGAACATGCCTCGGAGACAATTCCCCCGGCCGGGATTCCGCGCGGGCTGAAGCCTCGCGGCTCGCCAATAGACGCCCCGGATCGGGTCACACGCCCGAAGATTGCGGAGGAGGCTTCGCCCGTTTGACCTGCCGGGGCGCCACCTCTATAAGGCCGTCGCCCCATCGCGGCGCATCCACGGACAGCAGAGAATGACCGGAGATTTCGATGATTGTCGACTGCTGTACGCACATCTGGGATGACATCGCGGCCTTGGGCCCGGCCGTCGCGCCGGTCGGCGGCGCGCTGGTGGACGGCGCGGGCACGCGCGGTGTGGGTCGCGCCGTTCCCGACGCGGGCGTTCGGGCTCACGGGATGGCCTCGGAACCGGTCGACGCGGCGTTTGTGATCGGATTTCACAGCCGGCATCTCGGGGTGATCTATCCCAACGAGCGGCTTCACGGCCACATCCAGGCGGCGCCGGCCCGACTCATCGGCTTCGCCGGGATCGATCCCTCGGAGCCGAAGGCCGCCATCGAGGAGCTGGCCCGGGCGCAGACCGAGTGGGGCATGGCCGGCGTGGCCGTCGCCCCGGCGGCGCAGGACGTTCACCCCAGCCACAGCCAGTCGATGCTCGTCTATGCCGAAGCCGCGCGGCGAAAGATGCCCGTCATGTTCCACCCCGGCATCACACTCGGGCGGGCGACCAAACTCGCCTATGCCCACCCCCTGCTGCTGGACGAGGTCGCCCGCGAGTTACCGGACTTGCGCATCGTCATCGCTCACATGGGCTTCCCGTGGTTTGATGAGACGATTGCCCTGGTCGCCCGGCATCCGAACGTGTACGCGGAAGTCAGCCTGACCCTGAGCCAGACCTGGCGCGGCTATCAGGCCATGCTGGCGGCACACGAATGCGGCGTGATGGACAAGCTGCTGTTCGGCAGCGGCTTCCCCTTCGCGACCGCGTCGGCAACCATCGAGGCGCTCTACAGCATCAACCACGTCTGCCACGGCACCGACCTGCCCACGATTCCGCGCGAATCACTCCGCGGCATCGTCGAGCGAGACGCCCTCGCCTGCCTGGGCATCGCCGCTCGGACGCCGCGACGGGCGGACGACCACGCGGCCGACGATGTGTAGACGTCAGCCCCCGGCTCATGAGCCGCACACCACCCGCACGTAAGAACGCCCGCCGCGGGAGCGTGCTCTCGCGACGGGCTGCGCTTTGAACCTCAAAGATTGGCGCTGGCGCGACTACCTATCGATCGCGTACGCCGATGTGCGCGATGAGTCGCTCCAACTGGCGATACTGAGCCTGGAGCCGTTCCTCGATCCCGGACAGACGTTCGTCGGCGTTGATGCCGGCGATCTGCTCCTCCAGGGCCGCGATGCGCTGCTGCGCGTCGAAGCTGGCAATCTGGTTCTCCAGTTCGCCGATCTTCTGTTGAACGGACCCGTCGTCGAGCTGCGCGCGAATCTCGGCGATTCGTTCATCCGCGTTTAACTCGGCGATGCGGTCGTGCAGGGCGCGCTCGTGCGCTTCGGCATCCAGGCGCGACAGTTCCTCCTCCAGCTTCATCTGGTGCTGTTCCAGCGCCGCCCGGCGTTCGGCAATGCGTTGAAGCTCCGCCGCGTCGATTTGACCCTTCTGGTCCAGGGCACGCTGATGCGCTTCAAGTGCTTCAAGTTCCGCCTGCGCTCTCGTAATCGCCCCGCGCCGGGCTTCGGCCTCACCGTGGATCGCGCCGATCTTGCCCTTCAGGCTGCCGGCCTCACCCTGGATTTGGCCGATCTGGCCCTGCAAGTGCCCGATGTGCCCCTTGTAGCGGCCGATCTGGCCCTGCAACTGGCCGACGTGGCCGCGGATCTGACCGATCTGCCCCTTCAAAGCGCCGACTTCGCCGCGAATCTGACCGACTTGCCGCAGATCGGCCATCGCGGCTGTAACCGCGTCCAGCCAGCGCTGACCATCCGCGCCGAACGGGCGGTTGCGCCCGTTGACGGACCAGTTGTACTGCAACGCGCCGTAATCGTCGGTGGTGATCTGCACCAGTTCGTGAGCGCCGTTGAAACTGGTCTCGATGGTGACCATCGCTTCCGGCGACATGGCGACGACCTGGCCTCGTTCGCCGAGCGTCACGTCGCCATGCTCACGCATCGAAACGAGCAGGCCGCTTTCGTCCTGATGCTCGACGACGCGCACGGCGCCCTCCCAGCCGACGCGATCAATGACGGGCGCGCCGTTGCTGCCGGTTCCCTGGCTCATGAAGCCGCCGGAACCGGTGGTCCGCGCCTGGCCCTGAGCGACGCGCGGATTGAGTTCATCGGCCCAGGGATACACGGTGGCGACCGTGATGACGGCGGCCGCCATGGCGATCCCGGCCGGGGCGGCCAGCAACATGCCGCGCCGCCTGCTGTGATCATGTTTCAGAATGGACATGAGTCTCCCTTCAAGATGGTGGGTGTGAGCCATCGCCAGCCCCGCGAGAGGCGCGCCGAAACGTGACGTCACCGCGTCGGCGATCTCCAGCAAGTGCCTGGCGTAAACGGACGGTTTGATGCCCAGATTCAGGATCCGCTCGTCGACCGCCTGCTCGCGGGCGGCGATGAACCGCCGATATGCGATCCAGACGAGCGGGTTGTACCAGTGTATGGCGCGCACGAGCTGCGCGACGAACTGCATGATCCAGTCGTGCCGCTGGACGTGAACCAGTTCGTGCAGGAGCACGACCCGGCGGCGATCCGCCTGCCACTGGCGGGCCGACTGCGGCAGAAAGACGAACGGCCACAGCGATCCGCCCGTCATCGGCGTCTGAAGCGCGCCCGTCATCAGCAGCCTGACCCGGCGCTTCAGCGACAGTTCATCTTTGGCGTTTGCCAGCGCGTCGTGCCATTCGCCGTCACCGACCGGGGTCGATCGTCGCGCAATCCGCCGCGTCCGCCAGCAGCCCACGCCGATCGAGATCAGCGCGGCGAAGCTGCCGCACAGCCACAGCGCCACGATCGGCCCCGCGGCCGAGCGACCGGTTGCAGCTTCACCCACTTCGACCGCGCCCGGCGCTGCCGGTCCTGCGGCATGCCCCGGAGCGGCTCCCGCGCCGGCAGCGTCGCGCCCGGGTTGCTTTGCGATTGCTGTTTGATCGGCAGTGGTCCCAGGTTGCGCCGCGGTCGCCGGCAACGGCGGCGTGCGCTCGAACCCGAGAAAATGCGTCCATTCAAGCTGGTTGGATCGCACGATCGGCACCGACCAGGGCGGGATCACCACGGCGCTGAGCGGCAGCAGCAACGCGCCGACGAACGCGACGCTGAGCACGACGTATCGCACCCGCGCCGCGGCCGCGCGAGCCATCCACGCCACCGCCAGGGCCGCGCCCAGGATCAACGCCACTCGCGCAGCGAGCAGCACCGGCGCCCGCCAGGACCACCCGCTCGACATCATCCACTCGCCGATTCCGTCTATCACACTCATCACAGACACCTCGTCACATGAAGCGTCGATTCCGCTTAGCACTTCGGCCGCCCCATCACCCGCTCGCTGCCACTACGGCGACACTTTTCGCACCGCGGCCGGCCTCTTCCTCGGGCGTAGCGTCCACGTCAGCGCGTGGCCCTCACAAGCTGGCGCCAGCCTTTCGACATTCGACATTCGACATTCGCCATTCGACATTCTGTCGCCATTCGCCATTCCCCCGTCACCTTCCCTCGCGCTGCGCCTCGTCGATCAGCTTCTTGAGCCGCTCGCGCTGATCGGATGACAGATCCGACCCGTGCATGTCCAGCAGCGCCGCCATCGCACTCTCCGGCGAGCCGCCGAAGAAGGTTTCCAGCACGTGCTGCAACGCTGACTTGCGAGCCTTTTCGCGCGGAACCGTCGGGAAGTAGACGTAGCGCGGGCCGTCGTACTTGTGGCTCAGATGCCCCTTGGTGACCAGCGACCGCAGCGTGGTCCGCACGGCCGCGTCGGTCGGCGGCGAGGCCATCGCCTCACGCACCTCCGCCGCCGTGGCCCGCCCCAGGGCGTAGACGATGTCCATCATCTCCCGCTCCCGCCGGCTGAGCACCCGCTCGCGCCGGCCGGTCCCCCCTTCGCGGCGACCGGTTCGCTCCTCGCGTTGCCCGGCTCCACGTCCGCGTTGGGCGCTTTCCCCGTCGCGGCGGGCAGGTCCGCGCCCGCGATCCGCCCCTGTTTTTTCGCTTTTTTTCATGCGTCTGCGTCCATCGGCCGCCCGCGCCGGGCGACCCTGCCGACCGTTCATCGACAGAGTCTACCCCGCGACTGTTGCAAAAGCAACACTTTGTTGAAAATTTAGCGCCGCGTGCAAAAAAACACAGCCGGACCCTCCCGAGGGCCCGCGACGCGCCTGCTGGCGACTGCGGCAGCTTTGAGTTGGGGCACCGGTTGCACCGGTTTGAATCATCCGTGAGCGGTGATCCGGTGCGGCGCCGGCATCTTGCCGGTGATTCCCATGTGGCACCGGTTTGTAACCGGTGATCCGGTGTGGCACCGGCATCTTGCCGGTGATTCCCATGTGGCGCCGGTTTGTAACCGGTGATCCGGTGTGGCACCGGTTTATAACCGGTGATCCGGTAAGGTACCGGATCTTAACCGGTGATCCGCTGTGACGGGCGGATATTCGAATTGCAAGCGGTGTCTTCCAACCCGCCCCGCGCGCAAGCGGCGCACGGATGATCGCCCCGCCCGCTCTTCCCTTACTCCCTACTCCCTACTCCCTTACTCCCTACTCCCTACTCCCTACTCCCTTAATCCCTTCCTCAAGCTACTTCACATTCACCACTCGCCGGCCGGCCGGTTCGTCGCAGACGATGTTGCCGTCGGCGTCGCGGACTTCGGTGATGGCGCAGGCGTACTCGCCTTTGGCGAGCTTCTTGAGCTTGTACTTGCCGGTGTTGTCGTTGTTGATGTTAACCCGCGTCTCGATCGGCTCGCCGGGCGGGTCGGTGGGGGTGCATTCGACAGTCA
>CAZYLK010000036.1:0-40326 GCA_964648365.1 uncultured Phycisphaeraceae bacterium | reverse complement strand
TCGCTATTCGCCATTCGCTATTCGACATTCGCCATTTCCTCACTCCACCGCCGCCAGCGGCTTGATCCGCTTCGTGAGGTCGGTGACGTCGTCGAGCCGGGCGGCCAGGTCGATGGGCAGGCAGACGCCGTGGTTGTGGTCGCTGGCGAGGATGATCATGCGGTCGTGGAGAACGGCGTAGCCGGATTCCTGCGGCTGGTGGCCGCAGATGAAGAAGTTCGCGCCGACCATCTGCGTCATGCGGTCGATGTTCTCCGGCCGCTGGTAGCGGCCCCAGACGAGCAGATACGCGGCGCCGAACTCGTTGAAATCGGCCGGGGTGGGGATGCGATCGAACAGGCCCGGGTCGAAGGCGTCGATCTCGCGCGGGCCGGGAAGCGAGTGCGACAGGAACACGCCCGACTGCGTCCGCGCGGCCAGCGGGAACGAGCGCATGAAGGTCTTCATCGCCTGGTTCACCTCGTCGCCGCGCGAATCGAAGGCCTGCCGCACGGCCCGCTCGTACTCGTACGTCACCACGCGGCCGTTCTTGGCGATCTCATGGCCGGTGAACTGGGCCAGTTCGTGATTGCCCATCAGGAAGTGGACCTGATCGGGGAATTCGCACTTCCACGCCGCCGCCTGGATGAGCACCTCGAACGACGTATCCGACGCGTCGTAGCTGGCCGGCTCCTCGTGGATCAGTTCGTGGATGATGACGTGCCGCGCGGGCGATCGCTCCAGGTCGCAGAAGGTCTGAATCTTGCCGAAATTGCGGCGATGCCCGTGCAGGTCGCCGGTCATGACGAGCTGGCCGTAGTTGGGGAAATGCAGCACGCTGCCGCGGAGGTACTCCTCGTCGCGGTTGAGCGCGGCCGCCTCGATCAGCACGTCGATGACTTCGGATGGGTCGTTCATTCGCAGCTTCGGGTCAGTTCGTCCGCTTCGCCCTGCTGACGTTTTGCCAGATGGGCCTCCTTGAGCGTCTGTCGTCTCTTGTTCCACAACGCGCGGATCGACGTCAGCCGTGCCCGCAGTTCGGCCATATCGGCCGGGCGCTGGCTCGGGCTGCTGCGGCAGCACTCCATCACCAGATCGGACAGCGACCGGGGTATCTTCGCATTGATCTCGATCGGGGCAAGGGCTTGGGTCGGCGTGATCGCCACCCCCCGCCCGGTCTGACCGGCGATCTCGGTGGGGTAGCTCTCGGTCGTAAGAACCCAGTACATCGATGCCCCCAGGTTAAACACGTCCGTCCGCTCATTGAGTATCTTGCGATGAACCTGCTCCGGCGCGATGAAATCCGGCGTGCCCTGGATGCGCTCCTTGCGCTTGCCGATCGGCGACGCCTGGCCCAGGTCGATAATCTTCAGCAGGCCGCCGCGGCCGCGCATGATGTTGTGCGGCTTGATGTCGGCGTGGACAAAGCCGGCGCGATGAATCGCCTCCAGCCCGGACGCCGCGTCGATGAAGATGCTGAGGAACCGGTCCAGCCGGTTGGGCAGGGCCTTCTCCAGCGGCAGGCCGTCAACGAACTCCATCGCCAGCACCAGTTCTCGAACCTGAAGCATCTTGCGCACGCGGTGCAGTGCGAGTACGCCGCGTACGTGCGCGTGCTCGACGTGCCGGGCGACCTCGTATTCGATTTCGACCTGTCGCAGGAAGGGATCGTCGGCGGCCGAGTTGCGGAGCACCCGCTTCAGGGCGATCCGGCGCCGGCTCTTTACTTCGAGTGCCGCAAAGATGCGCGAGCGCGCGCCCGTGCCGATCTGCCGTTCGATCTGGTAATCGGCCAGGTCTGCACTCAAGTCCGGAATTCCCGCGGCCCGGGTGCGTGCCCGCCTGGTCGTGGTGTGCCTGCGGGGCGCGGCGCCGCCTCAGTTGTTATCGACCGATCCGCGGCCGGCGTTCGCGCATCGACCCGCGTCTCGCGCGCAGAAGGCGACGACAAGAAACGGCCGGCGGACCTGATCGCCCGCCGGCCGCTCGTTCTTGACTCCGTCGTCCGGTCCGGTGGCATCATGGAGCCTGGGGACAATCCACCACTATCGGATCCTCGCACTCAAAGGGCAGCACCATCCGAACCTCCGTCGGGCCGTTGTAGCAGCACACGAAGAGCTTGGCGGCTTTGCCCTCGACGGTCAGTTCGAAGGGCCGTCCGTCCACCGCCAGCGTGACCGATTCGCCATCGTAGTCGGGGGTGCGGAACTTGAGCACGCCCTTGACCAACCCGATCGACTTGCATTTGCCCTTCAGCTTCCTGACTGCGTTGCAGGGAATGCCGCCCGTGCCGCCCGGGGCTGAAACCAGCGCCGTCGCGTCGTCGGGGCCGCCCGGACGGAACAGACCGATGCTCGCATCGGCGAGGCCGGGGGCGAGGTTGGCGTCGAACCGGAAGTTGTAAAGCGTGCCCCAGCGCAGGGCGTTCGCGTTGACGTCCTCGTCGTGCGGCGTGGTGAACCAGCGGACCCGGTCCGCCAGCACCTCGCTGTTCCAGTCGTCGTTCGAGTATTCGCCGCCCTGCTCGCCGTCGCCGGTGTGTGCATCCACGTCGTGGAATCCGACGTTGGTGATCTGCGTCTCCGGCGGGAACGGAACCGAGAACTCCCCGGCGGCGCGATGCGAATTGTAGTTCTGCACCGCGTACTCGTATCGCCACACGCCGCCGCCGACGGACGTAGCCTTGTATCCGACCAGAAACCGCCCGTCGCCCTCGACGTCGACCGTCGCGACGCTGACGCCCTGGTCGTTGTCGGCCCAGGCCATCACCGCGGGCTGTTCACGCTGCGTCGTCTTCCCCGGCGTCAGGGTGATGGTGAAGTTGCCGTTGAGTTCGCGGATGTCGATCTGGCGATACGAGGCGTTGTTGTCGTCGTTGCCCGCGGCGGCGTCGTCCGCGGTCACGTAGTGCCCGTCGACGAAGTACGTCGCGCCCGGATTGAGGTCCGGGTCGAGGTCTTCGTTGTGGACCAGGAGCCGGCGGTCCAGTTCGTTCTGGATCGGCGGGTCGAGCAGGAACGGATACGTAAACTGCCCCGTGACCGGATTGACTTCCGACCGAGGCCCCAGCCCCCCGCCGCCGCCGAGTTCCTGCGGCTGCTTTTCTCGCTTGCCGTTCAGTGCGCTGGAGTAGGGGTCTGAACAGTTCGGACCGAGCTTGCTGCCCGGCGGATTGGGAAAGAAGTTGCAATCCCCGCAGTGGTCCTGATTGACGGCATTGAACCCGTGCTTGAGCCAGCTCTGCCCGATCTGCTCGAATCGCCCGTCCTTCAGGCGGTACATGTTCTGAGCGATCACGGGATGCTCCTCGGTCAGGCGGATCCAGATCAACTCGGTGTCGCCCCGGTTGCACGAGATCGTGCCGACCGAGAACGCCGTGACGTTCCGCCGCGATCCCCAGGTCGCGACATCGAACAGATCCAGGACGACAACGTCCGGTCCGGACGCGGCCCCGACCGGCGCAAACGCCGACACGGCCATTAACATGGACATCCACACCATACTGCTTCTCCGTTGGCTCACGCTCAGGGTACGGCCGTGCCGAGGACGCCGGACGATCAGACCCCCTATCCGTCGCCGCTTCAGTTATCGGGCCTCGCGGGCTGGTTTCCGAACCAGTCATTCTTAGCGAATGAAGGGGCGGGTTTCAAGCGGGAGGAAGGCACGGAGGCACGCAGGCGCGGAGGGGAAGAGAGGTACGGGGGCACTGAGGCACGGAGGGAAGACCGGGAAGACCGGGAAGAAGGGCGGAAGGGAAGTAGCCGCGACGCACAGGCTTCGTGGCTTCTTCCCCCTCTTGCCCCTTCGTGGCTCCGTGCCTCCGCGGCTCAGCGGCTCCGTGCCTTCGTCCCTTCGTGCCTTCCGTCACAACGGAAACTGCTCGCAAAGCTCCGCCACGCCGCCGCGCACCGACTCCATGACCTTCTCGTCCCCCTCGGCCCGCAGGACGCGGTCGATCAGGTCGGCGATCACCTTCATCTGCGGCTCCCTCAGGCCGCGGGTGGTCAATGCGGGCGTGCCGATGCGCAGGCCGCTGGTTTCCATCGGCTTCCGCTCGTCGAACGGGATCATGTTCTTGTTGACGATGATGTTGGACTTCTCCAGCCATCCTTCGGCCATCGCCCCGCTGACCTGCGGGTAGGCCGGCCGCAGGTCGACCAGCATGAGGTGGTTGTCCGTGCCGCCGGAGACCAGGCGGTTACCCTTGGCGATCAGCGCCTCGGCCAGCGCCTGCGCGTTGTGCAGAATCTGCTGCTGATACGTCTTGAAGTCCGGCTTCAGCGCCTCGGCGAACGCCACCGCCTTCGACGCGATGCAGTGCATCAGCGGGCCGCCCTGCGAGCCGGGGAACACGCGCGAGTCAATCTTCTTGGCCCACGCCTCCTTGCACATGATCAGCCCCCCCCGCGGACCGCGGAGCGTCTTGTGCGTCGTGGTGGTGACGAAGTCGGCCGTGGGCACCGGGCTGGGGTGCAACCCGACCGCCACCAGACCGGCGATGTGGGCAATGTCGGCCATGTGCGTCGCTCCGACCTCGTGAGCGATCGCGCTGAAGCGTTCGAAGTCGATCGTGCGCGGATAGGCCGACGCCCCCGAGATCACCAGCTTCGGCTTGTGCTCCCGCGCCAGGTCGCGAATGCGATCGTAGTCGAACTGCTCGGTCTTCGGATCGACGCCGTAGGGCACGATGTTGAAGTACAGCCCGCTGAAGTTGACCTTCAGTCCGTGCGACAAGTGCCCGCCGTGGGCTAAGTCCAGCGAGAGGACGGTGTCGCCCGGCTGCAGAGCCGCCATGTACACGGCCGTATTGGCCGACGCCCCCGAGTGCGGCTGCACGTTGGCGTGATCGCAGCCGAAGAGCTGCTTGACCCGGTTGCGGGCCAGATCCTCGACGGCGTCCATGTTGACGCAGCCGGCGTAATACCGCTTGCCGGGATAGCCCTCGGCATACTTATTGGTAAAGACCGTGCCCAACGCCTCCAGGACGGCCGCGGAAACGTGATTCTCCGAGGCGATCAACTCCAGCGTGTTCTGCTGCCGCCGGACCTCGGCCTGCATGAAGGGCCAGATTTCGGGGTCAACAACGCTGATGGGGTCTTTGGCGGGCATCTCGAACTTTCCTGTGTCCATACGGCCGGACAGCTTCTCCAGGCAACGGTGTCAAGCGTACGACTGCGGGCGGAGTTTGGCAACGGGAAGCGTGCCGCCAACCCGTCGTCTTGGACGAAGCTCGCTTCCCACGTTCCGCTGCTCGACGGTGCATCTTGCCGGCTCGTGCCGGGGTTCTCGGCCCTCCCTGGTTGACAGCCTCCGGCTCCGGCCGCCAAATGCGACGGCGCAACGTCGTTCGAGCACGCGGCGAAGCGGGTCTGCGATCTGCAAAGGTCGTCAAGGACGGCGGAGGCGCAGCGACGCGGCCGCATTGCGATGGAGTAGTCCCATGTATGACAGCCCGGAGGAGTTGCTCGCAAAGATCCGGCTGGGTGAAGACACGTCGCTCGAACTCAAGACCGTTGGATTCCGCGGCCAGAAGGTCAGCGAACCCAGGCGGAACGACCTGGCGGACGAAATCGCAGCGATCGCCAACACCGCCGACGGCGTCCTGATTCTCGGCGTTGACGACAGGACAAAGGGCATCCAGGGCATCCCGATGGAACAGATGGATGCCGTCGAGCATTTTGTTTTCGAAATCTGCAACGACACGATCAAGCCTGCCGTGGCCTTTCGGACGCTGCGCATAGAGCTGCCGGATCAGTCGGGCGTCCTTCGGCCGATCCTCAAGGTGACCATCCCCCGAAGCCTGTTTATCCATAAGAGCCCCGGTGGCTATTTCCATCGTCAGGGAAGTTCCCGGCGGGAGTTGTCAACCGAGGCGCTGCTGCGGCTGGGCCAGCAGCGAAGCCAGGCCCGATTGATTCGATTCGACGAGCAACCCGTCCCCGATACCGGCATTGAGCATCTGGATGAGCGCCGCTGGAGCCTGCTTGTCAGCCTCACAGGTCAGCACGCGCGGGCGGTGCTGAGAAAGATGCGGCTGCTGACGGATGACGACCGCGGCGTTGAACGCGCGACCGTCGCCGGGATTCTGACGTGCTCCCGCAATCCGCAAGACTGGCTGCCGAGCGCGTTCGTGCAGGCCGTCCGGTACCGCGGTGTGCGGCAGGATTCGAATTACCAGATCGACGCACAGGACATTTACGGTCCCTTGGATGCGCAGGTTCGAGACGGTGTGGCGTTCGTGCGTCGAAACATGACCGTAGCAGCGCGGAAGGATCCGGCGCGCATGGAGTTTCCCCAATACAGCATCCGCGCCGTGTTCGAGGCGATCGTCAACGCGGTCGCGCACCGCGACTACTCGGTGCACGGGTCGAAAATCAGACTCTTCATGTTCGACGATCGGCTGGAACTCTACTCACCCGGCGCCCTTCCCAACACCCTGACCGTTGACAGCCTCGAACTGCGGCAGGTGACCCGAAACGAACTGATCACGACCATGCTGGCGAAGCATCCCGTTGCGGACCCGACCGGAGCGCTCAATCGCCGATTCTTGATGGAAAAGCGCGGCGACGGCGTACCGATCATCATGGCGGAGTCCGCCAGTCTGGGCGCCCCCACGCCGACGTATCGCCTGATCGACGACGCCGAGTTGCTGCTGACCCTCTGGGCCGCTCCAACTCCCGATGCACTGACGCAAGGGGCGCAGCAGACCTAGGCCGTACTCGATGCCGCAGCGACGGTGTAGAGGGCCGCGCTCACCCCATAGTCAAATACCGTGCGATGCGCCGTGCCTCCTTCTCGTTGGACGCCTCCTTAAGCCGGGCGATCAGGTCGTCGGCGCTCTTCCACGGACGGCCGGACTTGATGCGCGCGACGGTCTTGGCGTCTGCGCCGGGGATGGTCAGCAGAGCCTCGTCGGATGCCTCGTTGGCATTCATGGGGATAAAGCAGAACTGCGCCAGCGCGGCCGCGCCCTCCTTGCCGACGTACTTGCCGATTTCCTTTTCGAACTGCGCCCAGGTCTTCCACGGACGGTACTCGTCAAATTCGTGGGCCATCTTCTTGCCGGCGCCCGGGACGAGGAGAATCTCTTCGCTGGTGGCCGTGTTCAGGTTGATGTGGACGAACGCCTTGCGATAGAGCTCCGTCGCCTGTTCCGCCGACAGCTTCTTTTCCGTCAGCAGCTTGTGCAGTTCCGTGATGCTCGCAAAGGGCCGCTGCTCGACGATCGCCTTAACGATGTCGGCGTTCAGGTGCGGCATGGCCGTCAGCTCCGCCTCACTGACGGTGTTTACGTCCTTTACGCCCTGGGTGGCGCCGAGTTGGCCGAACGCCGGGCTGGCGATGCACAGGCACAGCAGGCACGTCGCAGATACTAAGCGGGTCTCGATCATGTTCATCTCATGCTCCGGTCTTCAGGGTTCTGACTCTGACGCCGCGCGGCTGTTGCCCGCCCGGCCGTGACCCGCAAGCCGCGGGTGCCGAAACGCAAATGCTATCCCGACCAGCCCCGTTTGCACCATGGCGCCGGGCGCCAGCGCCGGGGGCGACTGCACACGGAGGGCACGACTCCACAGGGCGGCCCCACGGAGGGCGGGGTCCATTTCCCGCTGGAATTCGGCGCTGGCCTGGACGTGTAGCACCGCACCCGCCACTCCCCCGACAACCAGCAGTAGCATCGAGACTTGCAGTGCTCGCAGAGCCGCCCCGCGTCGCGCCATCGCGAACCAGAGGACGGCACCCCACGCCAGCGCCAGTAGAACCAGGGGAATCGTCTGAAGCGCGCCCTCGAAGTGCCCGATCAGCAGCAGTTCTCCCGTCGTGCCCGCCAGACCCAGCAGCACGACGACCAGCAACAGCGGCCGGATGCCGGATTCGGCGAAACGGGAGTGCCCGGCGTTCAAGTGGACGTCGCGCGACGATGCGTGCATACTCCGGTCGCCTCTGAGGTTCCTGTTTCCACTCCCGCCGCTGTTGCCTGCTTGACGCCGATCCGAAGCACCGATCCTACCGGCCGGCCGACGCTGGCGACAGGCGCCGCCCGCGTCAGCGCCCTCCTCGGGCGCGTGACATCATGGGCGGGTGGCGTTCTCGATGGCCCCGCGGCGTGGCACGCGTGGCACGCGTGGCACGCGTGGCACGCGTGGCACGTTGGTGGCACGTGGTGGCACGCGTGGCACGGTCTCGTCTTCGAGGCCGTGGATACCGTCGCAGGGGGTCGCAGTTCAGGATACACCCCTTGAATCGAAGGGTCCGGAACTGATACGCTGGGAACCGGCAGCCCGGATCGCGGCGGCGGGTCCAATCCGGACCGAAGGGAAAACGATCCTCGCCGGGATCGGGGCACCGCACGTGCCGTCGCTCATCCGTCCCGCGAACGGACGGCTGCCGTCCGGCGGCAGGGACCGCACGAATCTTCAAACCAGGAGGAACAGGCCATGCATCGTACGATTCCCCTTGCGCTCGCCGCGATCCTGACGCTGGCCGGCGCGTCACAGGCTCAGCTCAGCGAGTATTTCCTGATGTCCGGCGACCAGTCGATGTTTCACGTCGTCAGCAGTGGCGACGTCCAGCGGTCCTGGGGACTGGCGCCGGGCACGGACCGGTATCAGTATCCGATCGTCGTGCGTGACACGATTCGAACGATGGGCGCCAGCGTCGGCGAGGTCGGCGCCGAGTACGACTTCAACGGCGGCGACCTGGGCGGCCGGTACACGCATCCCGCGCCATCCAGCCGCTGCTGGGACGGCGCCACGGACGGCCAGTACAACTACGCCATCGACACGGCCGGGGACGTGTTCCAGTTCGACCTCGATTGGTCCAATCCCGTCTTCCTGTTCAGCGTGAGCAGCTTCGGCGGCATCACCTACGACCCCTCGAGCGACTCGCTGTGGATCTCGCTGTGGACCGGAAACACCATCACCAGCTACACCCGCGACGGCATCGTGCTGTCATCGTTCGACGCCGGTCATCAGCGCAATATGGCATTGGCGATGGACTACGCGGATGGCACGCTGTGGCTGCATGACCGCAACGCGACGGGGACGCTGGAGCAGTGGTCCACCGGCGGCCAGTTGCTCGATCGGATCGCCGTGCCGGGCCTGGCGGGCCAGAACGTCCTCGGCGGCGAGTTCCAGTTCGGCGGCGGCGGATGCGGCGACAAGGCTAAGCTCAAAGCCGCGTGCAAGGGCGGCGGCACGAAAGTCGTCGGCAAGCTCAAGAAGGCAGACGGCAACAAGCTGGTCACGTTCCGGCTCGATGGCGGGCAGGCGGTGCAGGCCATGACCAACAACAAGGGCAAGGCCAAGACCAAGTGGAAAAATCAGCAGTCCGGACCGCATTCGGTGTCGGTCTGCGACCTGGAAGCGGAGTGTTGACGGTCCGGCGGGTCCGGCAAGAACCGGTACGCCGCGGGCGGCACGGCTCTTGACCTCTTGACAGGAACCGTGCGCGCGTCAGCATCGGCATTCGATGCTGGACGCCCTGAACAACGTGCTGGACTGGCTCGCGCCCTACGCAGGCAATCTGCACGAGGTGTACGTCCCACAGTCCGCGCACATCATCCTGGTGCTGTGCGCAATGCTCTGCGGGCTGATCGTCGGCGTCGAACGCGAGCACCGGCAGAAGCCGGCCGGTCTGCGCACGGTCATGCTGATCTGCGTGGGCAGCACGATCTTTACGCTGGCGTCGATCCTCATCGCGGGCACGCACTCCGACCCCGGCCGCATCGCGGCGCAGGTCGTGACCGGCATCGGCTTCCTCGGCGCCGGCGCCATCATCCGCGACCGCGGCACGGTCGTCGGCATGACCACCGGCGCGACCATCTGGACCGTCGCGGCCATCGGCGTCGTCATCGGCGCCGGATACGCCCTGGCGGGGATCGTGCTGACGCTGCTGGTGGTCTTCATCGTCGCAGCCGTGCTGCGCGTCGAGACGTGGATGGACGCGAAGTGCGAGCACGCCAACTGCCGGCTTACCTACAAACCAGACGGCGGCAAGACGCGCGTCCGGATCCTCCGGCGACTCGACGCGTTCGACATTCCCGACCGCGACTGGCAGGTGCGCGAAAAGGACGGGCTGGAAGTGATGGAACTGCGGTATTGCCGGTGCCACAAGCGACATCGCGCCATCCTGACTGAACTGGTCGACCTGGAGGGCGTGACGGAAATGCGCTGCGACTGGCCCAAACTCCCCGGCACTTCGGCGGACCCGCCGTAGCATCGCCGGGCCTGGCGTCACGGCGGGACGTTCAGGATCCCAATGATCGGGCGGATCGCGTCACCCGCTTCCCGCATTCGGGGCACACGCCGGATATGTTGCCGGCGAGGTTGTAGCCACAGTGGCGACAGTGGCCCGGCGGAAACGTCGCGGTCCCACCAAAGAAGACCGCTGCACCCGCGAACAGCAGAAACGGCATCCACAGTGGAATGACAAACTGGCCGCGCGCGAACACGCGCGGCAGCAGGGCATTCTGCAGCGTCGGCTCTTGAGGCTTCAAGAAAACCTCAATGCCGGCACTGGAGGGAACTACCGCCCAGCCCACGCCGCCACCGCCGAACGCGGGGCCTTGGCCATAGCAGATCAGTGCTCCACCCACGACAGCACCGACCTGAAACAGAATGAAACAGGCGATGCACCCCGCAACCCCGATCCTCAGAATCCACCGGTTTGATCGCTGCCATCGCATCAATTGCATCCTACCGTCGGTGCGTCGCTCGCGTGACGGGTCTCGGGCGGCAGGTCTGAGGGACTGAGCGCAACCCCGCGCCGGAGCGGCGAAAGCCGACGCCGCCACGCAACACTCGGCGACGCTCAGCCCAACCGCGAGTGCATTTGCCGTTGGCGACGGATTCGATCCATCATCCGCGACGCGCCGCGAAACTCCGTGACGCGAACCACGTCCTCGATCAGCAGCCGTTCGCACACCGCCTCTGTCGCGAACCGGGATGTTCCGAACATGTCGAACCCCTCCCATGCTGACGCAGGCAGGTCCGGATCGAACAGTCGCTCCCAACTCGTCTCCAGTTCCGAACGCAGCGGCTCAGGCAACGGCCACTGGTCCTCGTCCGGCACCATCGCCGATCTCCGACGCTCCCATGCAGCATGGTCGGTCGCGGTCATCGCCAGGAACTCGCCGCAATACACGGTGTGCCACGCCCAGCACGGCATGACGAAGACGCGCGCGGCCGGAAGGCTCACCTCGATCCGCACGTGGCGCTCGCCCGTCTCGAAGGAATGGCGAAAGGTCCGCAGGTCGGGCCGTTCGGTGTAGAACCACCACGGCAAGTGCCCGTCAAACCCGGCGCGACGGCGCCGCAGTTGCCCCGCCAGCCAATGGTAACAGTCCGGCGCGACCCGCGGCTCCGTCATCCCGATCCTCGACTCGTCCACCAGGACGACGCCTTTCGAACGCAGTTCTGCCCAGACTTCGAGGGGTTGGATGGTCCAGAGTTGCAATCCCGGCATCTCCCGAGTCTCAACCCCGCGATGAGCGCTTTGCACCACACTCCGGGCAGCGCCCCGACGTGTTGCCGGTGAGGTCGTAGCCGCACCGAACACACAGTCCACGGCTTCGACGCCAGTAGTCGTCGGTCGCGAGCACGGCCGAAACGGTCAGCGCGGCGATCAGAACCCACTCCCCGTGCTGCCGTGCCGGGTCGATGGGCGGACGCCATGCCTGATTGCGAGACTGCTCTCGAAACACGAGCAGGAATCCCCGTCCTTTCACCATCGTCGGCAGATGGGCATCACTGGATGTATCTGGATGATGGACCGGTGGAAAGAGCGACGAAGTCGCCAGAAGCAGTGCGCCACCTATCAGGATTCTTCGCTGCCTTCGGTTCATTAGCCGTCCCTCAGGGATTCAGCATTCGGTGCGTCATTCGGACCAAGCGTGACTCCGCATTCCGGACAGCGGCCGGAGGTGTTGCCCGTCAGGTTGTAGCCGCATCGACAGTGGCCCGGCCGCGGGCGACTCCACGACCGGACCGGCAACGCGGCGACGCCGAGCAGCGCTGCGCCCAGCCACAGCGGCGCCCGCGAACTCGTCGTCCGCCAACTGACGGCCGGCCAGACGGAACCGGGCTTGGCCACCGGAGCATACGCCGCACCCGGCTTTGCGGTCCGACAACCCGCGGCATGTTCACCCGGCCATCGGACGTATCGCACGAACCCGTTCTCGATCAAAACGGTGTACCGCCCGCCCGAAATCGCGACCTGCACCCAGCAACTGACGGCGCACAGCACGAACAACCCGGCGCCGGCGGCGATGCTGCCCCGCCACGCCCCGGGCCCGCAACGCCTTCCCAGCCGCCGATTCAACTCCCCCGCCGTCACGCGGCTTCTCCATCGGATCGCACGGTCAACGTGCCGTCGAAAGTAGCGCCGCACTCGGAACACCGCCCGCTTCGGTTTCCTGTCAGGTCGTAGCCGCACTTGATGCAACGGCCGCGGCGACGACGGAGGCGACGGCGCAATGGTCCGCGCAGAAACGCCAACGTTGGATAGGTCATGAGCGCGGCCGTCAGGGCCCAGATGGGCATCTTAATCGTAACCGCGAGCCTACGGCCGGTTCCGTGCCAATTGTAAACGAAACGCTGCCACTCGAATCGACCGAGCGCCCGAAACGACTCTGAGGGTGACTCCTCGTCGGCAATACGCTCCGCCAGTATGACCGTAAACACGCCTTCACTCGAATCAAACCCCACGGTGCGGCCCCGCCATTTGTACAGGTCGCACGTGAAGCCGGCAACGTGGCGTTCCTCCACATCGGAGAGCAGTCGCGCCGCCTCGCCTTGAAGCGTCCATCCTAGAACCCAGATGACGCACGTGGCCGCGCTCAGCAGCAGCAACGAGATGATGATCAGCTTGCGGATCACGACTCGGTCCCGCACTCGGAACACCGCCCGCTCTCGTTACCCCTCAGATCATACCCGCAGCGCAGGCAGAGGCCGTGGCGGCGGCGGTACCATTTGCGCACCCACGGAGACAGCCCCCAATACATCGCCAACATCGCCGCGGGAATCGCGGGCGCGGCCATGTGCCAGGCGTAGGTGGTGGCGACCCGGCTGGGTTGGCTTGTCGGCGCAAGGTATCTCCACGACCTGAGCGATTGGCGATCCGCATTGCTGAACTTGAGGTGAAGCGTCCGGTGGCGGCCGAGGTTGTCGGCGTAGTAGCGCGCGATGATCACACCGTCGGGAAAGATGATCGCATTAACGAGCCACGCCTCACCATGAGCGTAACCGACGACTACGCTCGTGGCGCCGCCCGGCCGCGCGATGCCGGCAAAAACGGCGGCACACCACAGCAGCATCGGTGATAGAGCTGCCGCGATCAGGAGGAGCCAACCCGCTCGACGGATCATCGAGCCCCCCCACTCAGTACCTGAGGTTGGCGCCGAAATCAGGCACCTGTCCCGCTTTGATGACGCCGATCCACTCGTCCGTCTTCGACTTCGTCCAGAATTTGCCGCAGAGTTCGAGGTAATCGATGACCGCCTCCTGGCGCCCCTTTTCCAACAGCGCCTTGGCGAGCGTCATGTTCGGGCCGAACGAGCTGAGCTGAGGCGAACCCGTCGACTTGCCGGCTTGCAAGAGGTACTTCTCAGCCTGGCCCACGTTGCCATCGTGCAGCGCGACCAGCCCGAGCACCATGTTTCCGTCATGAATGGCGTTGGCGAAGTTCCAACTCGCTGACCCCTCCATCGCCGCATCGAGAACCTCCGTGGCATAGTCTTTGGCTTCTTTCCATGCTTCGGCCCGCACCGCCATCTTCGCTGCATCGGTCAACACGGACGCGCGGCGGCTGCGGGTCACCTTCTCCAGTGCCTGCTTGTACGCCGCCAGCGACTTCCGCGCCATCACGATGTTCACCTGATCCCGATGGAGGGAGTCCAGCCCGTAGAGGTGGGCCAGCCGCTGAGGCCATGCTGGGTTGTCTGGCTCCAGCGCGATGGCCTGCTGGTAAAGACTCTCCGCCGTCGGACGATCGTGAAGGGTAAAGAATCTCGCCGCATGGCTTATGATCGTGACGTTCTTGGGATTCTCCTTCACCTGCTTCCGCCACAGATCGCTCGCCTTGCCGTACGCGGCAGGATTCAGGATGCGGTCGAGCGAGCCCTCCGGCTCTCCGGCCACTTCGGCCTCTGGCTGATGCTCGATGATCCACAGCACATGCCGTTCTCGGGCTGCGCGGTCATCCGGCGACCGGTACTGCCGCATCATGTAGTATTCGAGCAGGCGGGTCCGCGCCGTCAGGTCATCCGGGTCGGCGGCGACTTGAGCTTCCAGTTTCTCGGCCTGCTGCGGCGTCATGTTTCGGCCCGATCCGCGCGCCATCGCCGCCGCCGCCTTCTGCTGCGCCGTCTGCGACTGCCCCACCACGGCCGGACAACTGAGGCATGCCGCCAGCACCACAGGCATCCACGTTCTTGACATGATCTACGTTCCCTTCGCAAGGTCTGGCGGTTCGAAACCGCGACGGAAGCCCGCTCCCGTCTGCACGCGGCCTCGAGGAAAGTTGCGAAGATTCTACATGGGGCGATCGCCTCGTACCAGCTTCAGCGGCAGCACGGAACGCGGCGGGACCGCAGGACGCCCGACCGGGGAGGCCGAGATAACTCTCTGCGAGTTTCGGCAGCGGAATGAAGGCGGAACCGGCACAGGCGGCGGTCGGATTCGAACCGACGAATAACGGATTTGCAATCCGTCCCCTTAGTCCACTTGGGTACGCCGCCGTGGCGGGGCAGGATGCTCGCACACGGGCCGGGGGCCGTCAAGGGCCGAGCGACGCCCCGCCAGCGGCTGGGTGCGTGGACAACACCGGCGGGTGGCATCGGTGGCCTCTGGCGGCACCCCCGTGTCTCACGGTCTCGTCTTCGAGGCCGTGGTGGCCGCAGGAGGTGTCGCAGCCATCGGGAGATTGCCCCCAGCAGGCCACGACCGGCGCTCGGTCCGCCTGTAGCGGATGCGAGCCGTCCCGCGCTCCCCAGACATGCACACTGAGCCGCCGAAAGCGTCAGGCGCCCGAGCAGGCCGGGTGTGACAACACTGGCGGGCAATTCGGGGCAGCAAATCGGGTGTGGCACCGCGAGTCTACGGCGACCCGGCCGGCGCTGCCGGCTCCTGGGTCTGATACGTCGCGGCGGTGCTCATGGTGAAGCTCAATTGCGCCCAGCCGTCGATCTCGAAGTGCTCGATTCGGATCTTGTGCTCGCCGGCCGAGAGCCGAACTTCCGCGCGGTCGACCGTAGGCCCGTGCCACGTCCAGTTTTCCAGCACGACCTTACCGTCGATCAGAACGCGGACGCCGTCGTCGGAAACGGTCTCCACCGTACATACCCGCTCACCGAGGGCATGCACCTGCACGGTCGCCTCCGCCACCGTGGCGAAGCGATCGGCCGGAACCTGCGCCGACGGCGCCCCCCCTCGCCACGGGAAGTCGATCTGATCGACCTCTTTCGTCTCGATCGGCTCGGCCGAGATGATTTTCTGCCAGTTCTCCGCTGACTCGCGCGGGTCGAGCGACGGATCCCACTTGTAGTGCTTCACCGCCCAGGTCGTACTCAGCAGCGTGCCGGTCACCTCGAGCTTGCGACCGGCCGCCTCGACCGTCAGCGCGAACGGCAGCAGGCCCTTCCACCCGCTGGTCACGCGCAGCTCGGCCGGCAGCGACCCCGACATCGGAGTCACGTCGAAGTCTCCGACGACGTTCGTGACGCGATATTGCCCTCCGGGCGCGAGGACGCGGAACGTCGCCTCCCGCCCGCCGCGGACCGTCGCCGGCACGGCCAGAACGCTCTCGTAATCGTACGGCCCCCACTCGGTCATGATGATGTGCTCGCGGCCGGCGAGGTGCTTGCGCGCGCCGACGGGCCGCGTCTCGCCGATGGCCGTGTACTCGACCCTACGTTCCACCGTCGGCAGCTCGGCGGTCGACGGCGCAACGGCCGACGGCTCGACGGCCGGTGGTTCGACGTCGCGCTTGATCTCGTCCGGCGCGTCGGTCTCGATCTCTTTCGCCACGCTGGTGAGCGTGTTGCCGACAAACTGCGTATTCGTCGTCTTCCGCAGGTGCAGGGCGAGCTTATCGCCGTCAAACGTGTTGCCCGTGATGACGTTGCCTGTCGAGCCCTTGTGGTTCACATGCGCCCAGGGCGTCTTCATGATGCCCGCGTCGTCGTCCGACCACAGATGCACGCCGCAGGCGTTGCTCTTGAATGTGTTGTGAGCGATGACGTTGCCCGCGCCATGCTCGATGTTGACGCCGCCGCGCTCCAGGCCGTATCCCGCGTCGCCGTTCTCGGCCAACGTGTTGCCGACGATCTTCGTGTCCTGCGAGTAGCCGCCCCACACGCCGCAGATCGCGTTGCCGACCATGCGGTTGTCGTAGATGCGGTTGCCGAAGCTGAACGTCAGTTCCAGCCCGTGGGCGGCCGCGTAGGAAAGGTCGTTGCCGGCAATGACGTTGTCGTTGTTGCCGCGGCGCTTGTGCAGGCCGAGCACGCGCTCGGGGATTTCCTTGCCGATGTCGTCCGTGGGTTTGCCTTCGGCCTCAGCCGCCTGTTTCTGCGCGTCGAGCCAGTCTTCGCCCAGCGCCTCGCGGCCGCCGAACGCGAACAGGCCGTCGCCGCCGTGCGTGGCGGAATTCTCCACGATGATGTTGTTGCAGTTCTGCTCGAACATGAGAATCCCGGCCGAGTCCTGCCCACGGTTGTAGACGCCGTGGCTGTAGCCGCGGATGCAGAAGTCGAAGGCGTTGCGCGAGACGGTCACGCTGTCGCACCGCCACATGGCCAGCCCCCACCCCGACAGGAAGGAGCAGTCGTTGTCATAGACCTGCGAGGCGTTGACGCGGTCGAGGATGATGCCGTTCTGTACGTTGCGGGCCTTGGTCCCGCGGATGACGGCGCGGTCGCACCGCTTGATCAGAATCCCCGCGCCGTACCGGTTCATCCATTCGTCGTCGTCGTTCTTGTGCGGCCACAGCCAGTCGCTCGCGTCCTCACGCTGCGGTGTCGAACCGAGGCGCTGGCGAAAGTTGTCGGAAACGTCGCAGTTTTCGAGCGTCAGATCCCATGACAGGTACGCCGCGATGCCGACGCGGTAGCCGCGCACCTTAAGGTTACGGATGGTGATGTTGCGCCCGCGGACGAAGACACCGATGCCGTCGTACGTATCCGGCGCCGCACCCGCCTTGGCCCCGACCAGTTCCACGCCTTGGAAGTCGACGACGATGTCGGCCCCGCGCACCCAGATGGCGCCGTCGTCATGTTCGTCGATCACGAAGTAAACGCCGGGTTTGATCGGTGCGCTGTGTTTGATGAGAAAGTTGTCGCCGTCGATGACGATCGGTTCGGCGGTTTCGTCAACCTGGGCGGTCGCGTTGGATTGCGCTCCCGACTGGGGAGTCGGTGTAGACCTCGAACCCGCGGTTTGGGCATTGGCGATGGAACTCGAGGCCGTTGGCAGCATCATCGCGGCGACAGCGGCAACAACCGTCCAGCGAGCGGCGGCGGCAAAGCTCGCCGTGGCGCCGGTACATTGTGCAAAGCATCGCCTCTGACCGCCCGGAGGGCGCACGGTTGTAGCCAGGGGCTTAAGCCCCTGGATGACGTCGATTATTTCCTCTCTGCCGCCCGGAGGGCGGACGAGGTGATCCACGCGACGTGCGCCCGCCCTCCGGGCGGAGATCTCGGGGGGGGGCGTCCACCAGGGGCTCAAGCCCCCGGCTAAGACCGCCCGCCCTCCGGGCGAAAATCGGAGGAACGGCGCGGCACCTGCATGGGCGATTCGGCCGATGGGCGCCATGCAGTGCATCCCATTCGAACACCATTGCCCCATTTGCCCTGACGCACTGTCCCGGAGTCGCTTCGGATTCATCTTCCGTCTCGCGGTTTGTTGTATGGCAACCATCGAGCCAGAGCGTAGCACGGCGTGCGAGTAGCGGATAGGGACGGCTGGATCCTCAGGTGTCGTTCGCGGCGAATTCCAGGTTCGTGCGTTCGCGCGGGCTGAAGCCACGCGGCTCGCTGTGGATGTTCACCCGCGCGGGCTGAAGCCACGCGGCTCGGTTTCGCTGACCGTTCGCGCGGGCTGAAGCCACGCGGCTCAGTTTGGGTGACCGTCCGCGCGGGCTGAGGCCAGGTGCCTCGCGATCAGCGTGCGCCAGGCGCCGACTTCACCGGCAGGTTCAGCAGGTCCAGGCCGGATGTGGCCTGTTCGATCGTTGAACGCAGGAAGAACATGCCGCCGAGCACGCCGAGCCAGCACAACAGGCCGAACACGCTGGTGCTCAGCCCGGTCACCGCCCAGCCGACGCCGCGCATCGGCACGCCGCGCTTGCGGGCACGATTGATCCGCACCAGCCCCGCGATCCCCAGCCCCAACCCCGCTGCCTGAGAGATGAACGGAATGAACCCGGTAATGCCGCAGACCGCCGACGCCACCGAGCAACCCTCGCGCGGCGGCGCCACTACGATCTGCCCGCCGTACCCGTACTGCCCGCCGAACTGACCGGGGTGGCCAGGGTGGTTCTGCGTTCCGGCAAGAGTCGGCAGCGGTGGCGGCGTCATCGCGACCGGCGCGACCGGGACGATCTGAGTCGAGGGGTTCGGGCCGGACCCGACGCGGCCGACGTCCGGCGTGTACGGGCGGGCCACGCCGATCGCGGGCACATCAACGACCTCTGCGAACACGTCCTCGCCTTCAGCCGCCGTCGTGTCGTACACGTCCGACTCATCCGATTCGACGCCGTACGCGCCGCCGTCGAACGACTCGGCCGTCTCTTCGACCAGTTCATGATCTGCCATGCGTCCGTCTCCGATCGCCGCCGGTTCAACCCGATAAGCACGTCCGCCGCGGCGCATGAAGGCCGCGGGCCGGCGTGGACGCCGCCCCCGGGAACTGTACGATTCCGCATGTGTTTGTGACCGGGACGTCGCCGCGGGCAGACGGCTCGCCGACCGATCGCACCCGAGCATCGACGCGGACCGAACGCGCATGGCCACGCTCCTGACAACTCAGTCCATCTCCAAGGCCTACGGCCGCGAGCTGTTTTCGGGCGTCTCGATCTCGCTGGCGGATGGCGAGCGCGTCGGCATGATCGGCCCCAACGGCTCGGGCAAGACGACGCTGCTGAAGATTCTCGCAGGAATGGAGCACCCCGACGACGGCGAGGTCAACACACGCCGCAACGCCCGCATCGTCTATCTGCCGCAGAATGACGAGTTTCCCGCCGGGGCAACATGCAGGTCGGTGCTGGAGGCATCGCTGGAAGGCGATCACATCGAACCGCACGAGCGCGATACGCAGGTCGCCATCACGCTCAGCCAGTACGGCTTCGACGACACCGACAAGCCGGTCGACGCCCTTTCCGGCGGCTGGCGGAAACGGCTGGCCATCGCGCGCGAGGTGCTGCGCCGGCCCGATCTGCTGCTGATGGACGAGCCGACGAACCACCTCGACCTCGACGGCATCCTGTGGCTCGAAGAGATGCTGCTGGAGGCGCCCTTCTCGTTTCTGGCCGTGAGCCACGATCGCTACTTTCTCGAACGGGTCACGACCCGCGTCATCGAACTCAACCCCGTTTACCCGGACGGGTGTTTCAGCGTCAGCGGCTCCTACAGCACGTTTCTGGATAAGCGGGTCGACTTTCTCGAGGCCCAGCAGGCGCAGCAGGAAACGCTGGCCAACATTGTCCGCCGCGAGTCGGCGTTTCTGAAGTCGAATTCGAAGGCGCAGCGGAAGAAATCGAAAGTCCGCATCGAAGACGCCTATCGCCTGAAAGATGAGCTGCGCGAACTGGAGGCGCGGAACACGCTCAGAGCCGCGGCCGCGATCGACTTCGACAGCACCGGCCGGCGAACGCAGAAGCTGATCGAGGCGAAGGGCCTCGCCAGGTCGATGGGCGGACGGCCGTTGTTCAGCGACGTGTCCGTGCTGCTTTCGCCGGGGACGCGGCTGGGGCTGGTGGGCGCGAACGGCACCGGGAAGACGACGTTTATCCGCGTGCTGACGGGCAGCCTCCCGCCCGATGCCGGCACGATCCGCACGGCCGACAACTTGCGCGTCGTCGTGTTCGATCAGCGTCGCGAGGAACTACCCCCCGATGAGCCGCTGCGGCGTGCGCTGTCACGCGAAAGTGACCGCGTCGTCTTCCGTGGCCAGCCGATTCACATCACGGCGTGGGCTAAGCGATTCCTCTTCCGCGTGGATCAACTGGAGATGCCGGTCAAGGAACTCTCCGGCGGCGAGCAGGCCCGCATCCTGATCGCACGGCTCATGCTGCAACCGGCAGACGTGCTGGTCCTCGACGAGCCGACCAACGACCTGGACATCCCCTCGCTCGACATCCTTGAAGAGAGCCTGGCCGAGTTCCCCGGGGCGATCGTGCTGGTCACACATGACCGATTCATGCTCGACCGCTTGTGTACCGAGGTCATCGGCTTCGACGGCCGCGGGAACGCACACGCCTGTGCGAACTGCCTGCAATGGCTGGCCCATGTGGAGCAGGCGAACCGGGGCAATAGCGCCATGAGCGCCGGCAACGCGCCACGGTCGACCGGCAGCGAGTCGTCCCGCGGGGCGCCGTCCGGCGGCAGTTCCAAGGCGGATGCACCTACCGCCACCAAGTCGAAGCGCGGCAAGCCTAAGCCTGACAAAGGCGGCCTCAAGTCAAGCGAACAGTGGGAACTCGATCACATGGAGTCTGCTATCCATGAGGCCGAGGCTGAACTGGAGCGGCGCCGTGCCGCCCTGGCCGATCCTTCGATCGCGACCGATCACGTCGAAACCGAGAAACGCTGGCAGGAATCGGAAGACGCTCGAAAGGCGGTCGAGGCGCTGTACGCGCGTTGGGAAGAGCTGGAAGCCAAGGCGGCAGAAACGTCGTAGGCGGCTCAGCGACTCGGATGACACACATAGAGACTGCGCGCCCTGGAGGCTCGCGGAACGGTCAGGGCATGCCGTAGCCACCGACCGGCGTTTGTGCGACGATGCCGCGGCATGAGTTCCGGTACCGTTGAGTCTGCGGCCCCGTCCGGCGCACCGGCGTCCCCGACCATCTTCGCCCTGCGGCGACGGGCGGTCGTGCTCTGCGTGGCGACCACCTCCGTGGTCGCGGTCGTCGAGATCGGCATCGGCCTCGCATTCGGGCTGATCAGCGTCACAGCCGAGGGTTTGCACACGCTGGCGGATCTCGCGGACTCGCTGGTGGCGCTGGCGCTGGTATCGCTGGCGTCGCGGCCGGCGAACCGCGCCTACCCCTACGGCCACGGCAAGTTCGATGCCTTGGCGTCCATCGTCGAGGGCGTCTTCGTGGCCGCGGCCGCCCTGTGGGCCATCGTCGCCAGCGGGCGAATCCTGCTGGGCCTGTCAGAGGCCGAACCGCGCCCGGAGGCCGTCACGATCGTCGCGATGGGCCTTTCGAGCGTGCTCTATCTGATCGTCTCGACCTACGCGCTGAAACTCGCACGGGTGACGAAGTCGCCGGCTGTACGGGCCGAGGCGCTGCATCTGCGCTCGCACGTCTACATCACGGCCGCCCTGCTCGTCGGCCTGGGCCTGTCCAACGTCGGCCTGCGGGCCGGCTGGCCGCACGCCAACCGGATCGACTCGTTGATCGCCCTGATTCTGGGCGGATACCTCCTGCGCCTGGGCCTGAACATCTGCAAACCCGGCTTCGAGCAGTTGATGGATCGAGGCGCTCGCCAGGACGAGCTGGATGACGTGATTGCCTGCCTGAAAGAGTTCGCGCCGGAATACGTGGAGATCCAGGGCATCCGCGCCCGCGTCGCCGGGACGGAACGGCACGTGGACTTCCACCTGGTGGTCACGCCGGAGAGCCGCGTCGTGGACGCGCACGATCTGTCCCACCGGATCGAAGCGCGTGTGATCGAACGATGCCCCGGCACCCGCCTGATCGTTCACATCGAACCGGCCGGCGATGAACAGATGCGCGCCTGGCGAAACCGGGGCGAAGAAGGCGAGGTCGTGATCGAGGAGGCGCATCCGCTGGCCAACGAAGCGAGCCATCACCGGCATCCGCACGCGCACGAGGTGTAATCCGCCCCGTCACGCCGAGTCGATCTCGTCGGTTGGAACCTCCGTGCCGTCGTGCCTCCGTGCCTTCGTTCCGCCATGTCTTTGCGCCCCCACACCCTCTTCCCCTCCGTGCCTTCGTGCCTCCATGCCTTCGTGCCTTCCCGTACCTATTCCACACACGCCTCCCGCACGGCCTTCAACTTCTTGCAGAACCCTTCGCCGCCGTCGGGGCAGTCGAGCCGCTTCGCGTTCAGCTTCTTCGGACAGTCTTCAACGGCTTCGCACGTTTCCGCACTGAGGTAGAGCTGGTTGCGGCGAGGACAGACACCGCAGCCGCCTTTGGCCTTCGTGTTCTTCTTGACCAGGAACCGGCAGAACAGTTCGACCTGATTCGGCTCGTCGTCCCAGCAGAGCACGTTGTGCTGCTCGCGGTATCCCAGGACCGAGAGGTCCGTCCAGTCCGACGGGCCGCAGGGCGCCGCGCGGATGTAGCTCGGCCGCAACTGACCGCCGGCGTTCGCGCCCGGCCAGAAAGCCCAGTTTCCGCGGAAGCCGTCGCCGTTATACAGCTCAACCACCAGCTTCGTGCCGCCGGGCACGGGCACGTCGTCGAAGTCCACGGACATCACCGTCGCGGCCGCGCCGTCCGGAACATCGACGTTGGCCGACGCCAGCAGCGCCGCGGTCGCGAACTGCGGAAAGTCCGGCGCGCTGTAGAGCCGGATTTCCACAGGACAGGCACGGCCCAGGCCGCGCGCGTCACTGCACGAATCCACGCCGAAGCGAACCCGGGTCACCGTGGTATCGCCGAGGACGTCCCACATGCGCGCGTGACCGTTCTCCGTCACGCTTTCGCCGCGGTCGGACGTACACGCAACCGAATGTCCGACGATGATGGTCTCGTTGTCGAACCCCTGACATTGCTCGACGCGCATGACCGGGGAGGAGCCGCGCTTCGGGCCGGCCTCAGCGACGGCGCGCGCACTGCTGGACCAGTCGGGCTGATCCGCGGTCGTGACCGGCGTGAAGGACACTGCGATCGAGATGATCAGACCAAGACAGGACATCGCGAGTGCCTTTGCGGACGCGAACGTGTGGGTCGGATGCACGTAGACGCGGCAGCCCTGAGCCTGCCCGTCCGTCTGCCCGTGAACCGTTGTACCGGCAGGCCCGGCCGCGCCGGCGCCGAATCGTTAAACCCCAGAACCGCTGATAATACAGCGTTGAGCCGAGTCGGTCAACGGATTCTGATGGGATTCGATGGCGCAGAATGGCGCAGAACACGGCTCAGACCCGCTCGCGACGAAACGGGCGGCATCCGCTATGCTGCCGGCGCGACTCGGAACGGAGACTTAAGACATGGATGACGCTCGCCCCTCGATGGTTCCGCGCCGGCGGTCTTGCACCGGCCTTGCCGCGACATTTCTGATGCTGATTCCCGGCGCCTCCCTGGTGCGCGCTGCTGGCCCGCAGGCGCAGCCGCCGGCCGGGGCGACCGCTACGACCGTGCCCACCCCGGAATCAGTCATCGGGCACCCCGTCGGCGCGGACTACAAGCTCGCCCGCTGGGCGACAATCGTCGAATACTTCGAGACGCTCGACCCCGCGTCCGATCGCGTACGCGTCTCTCGCGTGGATACCTCGACAGAGGGCCTGCCCTACCTGCTTGTGGAGATCAGCAGCGAAGCCAACATGCGCGAACTCGACCGCTATCGCGCGTTGCAGGCCCGGCTGCACGACCCGCGGCTGATTCGCGGCGAGGAACAGCGGGCGGAGGTGCTGCGCGACGCCCGCTCGGTCATCCTCGTTTCCTGCTCGCTGCACTCGAACGAGGTCGCGGCCGCGCAGATGGCGATGGAACTGGCCTACGACCTGGCCACCGGCGACGATCCGCGCACGCGCGAGATCCTCGACAAATGCATCATCCTGCTCGTGCCGTCGGCGAACCCGGATGGCATCGACAAGATCATCGACTGGTACGAAAAGTACCTGGGCACGCCTTACGAAGGCGGACCGATGCCGTGGCTCTATCAGACCTACGCCGGCCACGACAACAACCGCGACTGGTACATGCTGAACCTGAAGGAAACGCGCACGCTCACCCGGATCATGTACTTCGAGTGGCGGCCGACGATCATGTATGACGTACACCAGATGGGCAATCGCGGGGCGCGTTTCTTCCTGCCGCCCTTCTTCGACCCGGTCAACCCGAACGTCGATCCGCTCATCCACCAGTCGCTGGTCATCATCGGCGGGCACATGGCGACGGAATTGCAGGAACGCGGCAAGTCCGGCGTGGTGTACAACGCCATCTTCGACAACTGGTGGGCCGGCGGGAATCGCACCACGCCGTATCGACACAACATCGTCGGAATCCTCACGGAAGCAGCCAGCGCCAACGTCGCTTCGCCGGTCTTTCAGCCGCATCGGGAACTCAGCGGCGGCGGGCGGGGCTTTCCCGACTATGAACCGGCGGTCAACTTCCCCAACCCGTGGCCCGGCGGATGGTGGCGGCTGCGCGACATCGTCGAGTACGAACTGATCGCCTGCAAATCCCTGTTTACGCTGGCGGCCCGCTATCGCGATCACTTCGTGAGCAATCACCTGGCCCTGAGCGAAAAGGCGCTGTCCGTCGGCAAGGCGGAGCCGCCCTACGCGTGGCTGGTGCCACCGGACCAGCGCGACGCCGGTTCAGCCGCACGCATGCTCGAGATTCTGCACACCAGCGGGATCGAAGTCCATCGCGCCGAGGAGTCGTTCACGGCCGATGGCGCGCCCTATCCGGCCGGCACCCACGTCCTTCTGGCGTCGCAACCCTATCGCCCGCACCTGAAAGACATGATGGAGCGACAGGACTATCCCGACCGTCGCGCATACCCCGGCGGACCGGCGGAATCGCCGTATGACGTCGCCGGCTGGACGCTGCCGCTGCAGATGGGCGTGCGCAGCGTCGCCGTCGATGCGTCGTTCGACGCAAAGCTGACGCGGCTCGATCGCATCGAGCATCCGGTCCTGCAACTGCCGTCCGCCGAAGGCGCCGCGGGCTGGGCGACGAACCGGTTCAGCAACGACGACTACCGCGCCGTCAACCGCATGTTGAACGCCGGCGCCTCGGCCGTCGTGGTCACCGAGCCTGTCGAAAACCTTCCCGCCGGCAGCATCGTGTTCAATTCCCTCTCCAGCGCAGGCGTCGGGCTGGATGAGGCCGGCTTTCAGAATCTCGTCACCGTGTCGCCCATGCCCGGCGGCGAAAGCGTCCGGCCGCTGCGCCGGCCACGGATCGGCCTCTACCAGCCCTGGACCGCCAGCATGGACGAAGGCTGGACCCGACTCGTACTGGAGATGTTCGAGTTCAAATACACGTCGCTGCACAACGCCGAGATCCGCGCCGGCGGACTGGCGGACCGATATGATTGCATCATCATTCCTGACCTGTCGCTGCGGTCCATTCTGGCGGGGATTGACGACACCCGCATGCCGCCTCCCTACGCGGGGGGGATCACGGACGAAGGGGCGATGCAACTGGAACGGTTCGTCCGCGCCGGCGGCACGCTCGTATTGATGGATTCTGCGACCGCCCTGGCTACCGACCTCTACCGGCTGCCGGTCCACAACGTGCTCGACGGCGTCAGCCGGGAAAAGTTCTATTGCCCAGGCTCAATCCTGCGGCTGCGCGTGGATCCGCGTCATCCGCTCGGCTACGGCTTTGCCGACGAAACGGCCGGCTACTTCGCCGGCTCGCGGGCGTTCGAGACGGGCCTGGCGGCACTGAAGAGCGCAGCGAAGGTCGAGTCCGGAAGTGACGGCAAGGGAACGGCCCCGCTGTCGGATGACTTGTTGAAGCAACGCACGGAGGAGTTTCCGGCCACGACGGCGGCGACGTACTCCGACAACATTGTCCTGCTGAGCGGCTGGATTCTCGGTGAAGACTTGATCCGCGGCCGCTCAGCTATTTGCGACGTGAAAGTGGGCGACGGCCGAATCGTCTGCCTCGGCTTCCGCGTCCAGCACCGTGGCCAGCCGCACGGGACGTTCAAGTTTCTGTTCAACGCCATCTATCTGGCCGCGCAGGGGGAGAGCGGTCCGTAAGCGCCTGAGTTCGGGCTTGCGACCGACGGATCAGCGCAGCACCCTTGCGATCTCCGCCTGCAGCAGCGGCGTCGCCGCGTCGTCCAACTCGTAACTCACGCGCAGCGCCGGCTTGTTGAGCTTGAGCAGGCGACCCAGATCAATCGGTGTACCGATCAGCACCAGATCACACTCCACCGCATTGATCGTCGCCTCAAGCTCCGCCATCTGCCGGCGGCCGTAGCCCATCGCGGGCAGCACGTCGCTGAGGTGCGTGTATTTGTCGAACGTCTGGCGGATCGACCCGACGGCATAGGGTCGTGGATCGACGATGCTGCCGGCGCCGTGCTGCGTCGCCGCTACGTGGCCGGCGCCGATCTTCATTTCGCCATGCGTCAAAGTCGGTCCGTCTTCCACCACGAGCACGCGCTTGCCGGCGATCGCTCCCGTGTCCGCAACGGTGACGGGTGAGTTGGCCCGGATGATGCGCGCGGCCGGGTTGATCCGGCGGACGTTCAGTTCCACGGCGTCGACCGCTTCGGGCCGTGCGGTCCCCACCTTGTTGATCAGCACGACGTCCGCCATGCGAACATTGGTTTCGCCCGGGTAGTAGCGCGATTCGTGCCCCGGCCGATGCGGGTCGGCGACCACGACGTTCAGCGTCGGCCGGTAGAACGGCATGTCGTTGTTGCCGCCGTCCCAGAGGATCACGTCCGCCTCCTTCTCGGCCTCGCGCAGAATGCGCTCGTAGTCCACGCCCGCGAAGATGACATTGCCCATCACGATGTGCGGCTCGTATTCCTCTCGCTCCTCGATCGTGCATTCATGCTTGTCGAGGTCGTCAAGCGTGGCAAAGCGCTGACAGATCTGCTTCTTCAGATCGCCGTACGGCATCGGATGTCGAATCGACGCCACCCGCCGACCCATCGACTTGAGTATCTGCGCGACCCGGCGGGAGGTCTGACTCTTCCCGCAGCCCGTACGCACCGCGCACACGGAGATCACCGGCTTCGAGGATTCGATCATGGTCGAAGCGGCGCCGTGCATCACGAAATCCGCCCCGGCGGCGTTGACCCGCGCGGCCTTGTGCATGACCTCCTCGTGCGGCAGGTCGGAATAGGCCATGGCGCAGACGCGGATGCCGTGCTGTCGAATCAACCGGTCGAGGTCGGCTTCAGGATGGATCGGGATGCCGTCGGGATACTGGCGGCCGGCCAGCTCGGGCGGATACGTCCGTCCGTCGATGTCGGGAATTTGCGCCGCCGTGAACGCGACCACGCGATACCGGGGGTCATCGCGGTAGACGACGTTGAAATCGTGAAAATCGCGTCCCGCGGCGCCGATGATGATCGTGGGAATGGCTTCGTGTCGCGTCATGCTGAACTCCGTCGGTAGGGTTGCGGTCCGAGGCGCGTTCGCCATCGGCCCCGGCGGGCAAACCCTCCGGTGGCCGCGGCAAACGCCACGTTTCTGCGTGGCAAAGCGGATACCAGATGCGGCGACGCAGCCAGGCCAGGTGCTTGCAATTATCGGACTCAACGGCAGCCTCAAACGGTCGCCGGAGTCCGCCCGGTGGCGACGCCCGCGTGTCATCCCTATGATCGGACGACCTGACGGGCAGCGGTCACTCAGACGCGCGCCGGGCCGGAGCTTGGAAGGGCCGGGGAGACCATAAGATGCCTCGACAACCGTACCTGGCCACAATCGTCGCCCTCGCCGCCACAACGTCCGCCGTGGGGCAGTCGCAGCTTCGGGAGTTTTTTACGCATCTTGAGGCCACCGAGTCCGTCTCTGCGGAGCAGCGGGCGTTCGTCGCGGACGCCTGGACCGCGTGCGAGGACTGTGACGAAGCGTCCTTTCTGACCGAAGCCCTCACGCTGATTTCGCCCCCCTTCCGTGCCGGGCTGGACGCCTACGACGCGGGCGACATGGCGGCCTGCGTTGCGCAGATGGGTCCGTTGCTTGCGGATCCGGACCCGTACCTCGCGACCCATGCCGCGCTGTACAAGGCCAAGGCCGAGGTCGACCTCAACGACGTTGTGGCCGCGCGGCAGACGATCGACGCGCTGCTTGCGGACGCGGGTAAGCGCGTGGCGCGCTACACCTACGCCAAGGCGGAAGTCGATTTCCTGCGGGTCTACTGCCTGGTGCAGGATCTTCAGTTCGCCCAGGCCGAAGTGGAGTTGCTGGCCTTTCTTGACCGGCACCCGGACGCCCCGCAGCGTCTGATCGTCTCGGCCAACCAGATGCTGGCGGAACTGCGCAACCGGCAGGCCGGCAGGATCGGCGAAGTCACCGATCTGATGAACTACGCCGCCGGCCGTCTGGAGAACAAGGACGCCGGAGCGACGGTTCAGGAGCGCCAGGCGAAAGCCATCGCCCTGCTCGACAAGCTCATCGAAGAAGCCGAGCAACAGGAGCAGAACAACAACCAGAATCAGAACCCGTCCGGCGGCGGCGGCAGCAACAACCAGACGCCCAACAACCCAATGCCGGATTCTCAGTTGCCGCAAGGCGCGTCGCGGTCCGGCGCGCTGCGCGAGACGCGGCGGGCCAACCCAGGCGAAATGTGGGGCGCCATGCCGCCGGCCGAACGCGAGCAGATCCTGCAAGCGCTGCAGGACACGTTTCCACGCCGCTACCGCCGACTGGTCGAACAGTACTACGAGCAACTGGCGAAAGAGCCGTAGCGGGCGGCATCGGTTTGCAACCGGTGAATCCGGTGTGGCACCGGTTTGAAACCGGTGAATCCGAGTGAGGCACCGGCTTCCGGCCGGAGGAGCTGGTAAGACACGAGTCGATCCGATCAACGAACGATGCGTGAGAGCACTGACACTCGAATCTCCGAACCCCGAATGAGTGCTCCAGGCAAGGCGATCTTTGTTCTCCCGATGTTGGCGGCACTTGGCCTCGCCCAGCCCCCATCAGGCCCACGGTCCGTCACCACAGAGACCGGTCGGTTCGCTACGGTTACACGTCTGGACGGCTCGACGCTTGCGGGCCGGTTTGTGAGCATCGGTGACGACCATCTCAGCATAAGCACGGACGGGGAGGTCTCCACGGTTCCCCTCGTGGACGTCGGCGCCGTCGAGTTCGCCACGGATCGGGCGCAGCCTGGCTCCCCAGGCGCGGCGCCAGCCGCAACGCAGTTCTTTATCCGGGGCGGCGGCGCTGCTCGCGGTGTGATCGTTCGCGGCGCCGACGAGTCGGTCGTCGTCTCGTTCGACGGACTTCCCGATGAGGTCGCGGTGCCGTTTGATGAACTCGCGGCCGTGCGATTCGCTGACCCGACCGGGCTGGAGGCATCGGAAACCCTGTTTCAGCAGGCGTTGGCAGACCGCCGCCCCGCTGAGGACGTGCTGATCACGCGGGATGCAACCGAGGCGAAAGCCGTCCGCGGCGTGCTCGAATCGCTCTCAGCGACGGAAGGGTCGTTCCAGTTCGGCGGGCGGTCACGCGGCTTTCAGCTCGCCAATGCCTACGCGATTGTGTTCGCGGCGACGGTCGGATCGCGCGTCGATCCGCCGGCGCGCGTCACGCTGATGGATGGAACCGTCTGGCCCGGCCAGGTCGCGGTTGCCACGGGCACACAGCTCGAGTTTGTCACCAGCTTGCAGACGCGTCTAGACCTTCCGCTGAGCCACGTCCGCCGCATCGAGTTCCGCAGCGACCGCGTCGTCCCGCTCAGCTCGCTCGCCTGGCGCGACGAGAACTGCGAAGGCGTGCTGCATCGGCCGTGGCCCGTCCGGCGCGATCTGTCGGCCGGCGGAACGCCAATGACACTGGATGGTCGGCGCTTCGACCGCGGGATCGGCATGCACTCGCGGTGCGAAGTCACGTTCGATCTGGACGCGTCGTACGAGACGTTTGCGTCGTGGATCGGCATCGACGACGCCGTCCGGCCAGCGGGCAATGCCGTATTTCGCGTGATCGGCGACGGGGAACCGCTCTTCGACAGCGGTGAGGTCACCGGTCGTGACAAGGCGAGCCTGATTCGCGTGCCGGTCACCGGCGTCAGGCTGCTGACACTCATCGTTGAGTACGGCCAGGGGTTCGATCTTTCCGACCACGCGAACTGGGCGGATGCAAGGTTGATCAAAGCGGCGGGCGAGCGAGCGTAGGACAGAAGGAACGGAGTGAGGGATCAAGGGAGTGAGGGAGTCAGGGAAGAAAGCGCGGCCGACACGCAGCTCGCCCACGAGAGTGGTGATGTGCCACGTCGCTGCTGATCGCTCCGCACGGGCGTCGGACCCTTGCCACGGGTGGCGCCTATTGCTGCTTATCCTCTGCTCGGCGCTGCCGCTGCATGCCCAGACCGACTCTGACACCGAACTCACCGAGGCGCGCCGCCTCACCCGCGCGGCCGAGACGGCCCGCATCGCCGTTGTCGAGCGGGCCGCTCGATCGAGCGTCTGCATCGTGGACGCTCAGCGCCGTGGCGGCGGGTCGGGCGTCATCATTGATGAGCACGGCTACGGGCTGACCAACTTCCACGTCGTCGCCAATCTGCTCGACACGCGCAAGGGCTTCGGCGGACTGTCCGACGGGAAGCTCTATCCACTCGAAGTTCTGGGCATCGACCCCGGCGGCGACGTCGCCATGTTCCGCCTCACCGGGCGTGATCGCTTTGACCCGTCGCCGCTCGGCGATTCTGAGGAGGTCGCGGTCGGCGACGCCGCCATCGCGATGGGCAATCCCTTCGTTCTGGCGGACGACTACACGCCCACGGTCACGCTCGGCATCGTCACGGGCGTTCACCGCTACCAGTGGGGTGAAGGAAATCAGCTCGTTTACAGCGACTGCATCCAGGTCGACACGGCGATCAACCCCGGCAACTCTGGCGGGCCGCTCTTCAACGCCCGCGGCGAGGTGATCGGCATCAATGGACGCATCTCGATCAACGCCCGCGGTCGCTTCAACGTCGGCGTCGGCTACGCCATCTCCGCCAACCAGATCAAGCGGTTCATGCCCGGCCTGCGTGCGGGACTGCTCGTCGAGCACGGCTCACTCGTCGCCACCGTAGACGACGTCGAAGACCGCGGCGTGGTGTTTGACCGGATGTACGACGACGCGCCTGCCTGGAACGCCGGCATCCGCCCGGGCGACCGGCTGGTTTCGTTTGCCGGCCACGCGATCCAGTCGCGCAATCATTTCGCCAGCGTGCTGGGAACCTATCCGGGCGGCTGGACGGTTGAAGTCGGCTACGAGCGCGAAGGACGGCCGCACGCGGTCGTGACGCGGCTCGAAGCGCTGTCGAGCGGGTTGAACGCGCCTTTCGACGTTAATCCGGGCGTCAACGCCGCGGCGGTCGGGCAAGTGCTGCGACGGTTTGCTGCGGCCGTGGGCGCTCGCGGGCGGGTCTCGAACGAGCTTCCGTGCGTCTGGTCCGCGCAGGAAACGCACGTTGCAGCCGACCCGTCAGCGGATGGGGCCGCGCCTTCCGATCCAGCAAGCGTCGCGTTCCATTGGAACGGAGGCGATGCCGAGGCAACGCTCGAACGATCAGGCGTCATCGGCGGGCGGTCGTCAGTCGTCACGTTCACCACGGATGCCGCCTGGTGGACCGACGCAGAGGGCAAGCGATTCGATCTCAAGCCGACCGAGGCGATGAACTACGCGGCGCTGCGCGTCGTACTCGGGCTGTGCGGCGGACATGCGACGGGCGTCGGCAGCGACGCGTTCACGCATGTCGGAGCGGATGCGTGGACCGGCTGGTCCGCCCCGCGCGGCGAGGGCGAACCGCCCATCCTGGAAGTCCTGGAACGTGCGGTTGCGGCCAATGCGGTCGCACGATTCGGCTTCGATGCCAACGGTCTCCTGCGCCGCGTGATCGTGGCGGACAAGCCGTCCGGAGCGGAGACCGTTTTGGATCTGCTCGACTACGCGGGGCCGAAGCCGGTGCGCTTTCCGAAGACGATTGCGGTTTCGACGGCCGAGGGTGTGACGCGCTATGAAACCGCGGAACTTGTCATGGTGGAAACGGAATAGGCTGTGACGGGAGCGGAATCCAACGCGCAGTTGCAGCTTGCCGCGCCATCCTGCACCGGTGGTTCCGCCGCATGGCACCGGATCACGGGTCATGTCCTGCTGCCTGCCGCAGTCTGCGCAAGTCTGCTCGCCACGCTTCCGGCTGCGGCACAGCCCGCGGACCTCGACGACGTGATTGCCCGTACGCGCGAGTGCGTCATCAAGCTCTACGGCCTCGGCGCCGGGCAGCAGGCCGGTTACGGATCGGGGATCCTCGTGTCCGCGACCGGCGAGGTGCTGACGGTCGAGTCCCTGCTCATCGACGCCCGTTCGATCCGTGCAATCGACGCGGACGGCCGGCGCTTCGAGGCGGCAGCCGTCTACCGCGATCCGACGCGGCAGATGGCGCTGTTACAGTTGAAGCCTCCTTCTGATCCACACATGGCCGCACCACCGGCTCAAGCCGGGCACGACGGCGAGGCATCGACGGTCACGGTTTCCGCGCATTTCGCGGTACCCCAAAGCGCCGACCTCGATCCGGGGCAATGGGTGCTCGCAGCCGGCAACGCCTTCCGGATCGCCGACGGCGACGAGCCGGTAACGGTCGCGCGCGGCGTGTTCTCGACCCGGACGCGGCTGGATGCCAAGCGACGGCTGAAGGACTATCCCTATCGCGGCGACGTCCTCGTCATCGACTGCATCACCAACAACCCGGGCATGCCCGGTGGCGCGCTCGTCGATCTGGACGGGCGACTGGTGGGAATGATCGGGCGCGAGGTGCAGGCCAATCAGACGCATACGCATCTGAACTACGCGATCCCCGCGGACGTGTTGTCCGCATTTCTGGCGGATGCCCGCGCCGCGGTCGCGGCCGGTCGGCATGGCCCCGTGGAGCAAGACGCCGGGGACGGAGGTCCGCCGGATCTGGGCATCCGGATCGCCCGCACGGGCTATCGCACCGTTCTGCCCTTCATCGAGCGCGTCACACGCGGCTCGCTGGCGGCACGGGCCGGCCTGCGGGCGGACGATCTGATCCTCTCCATCAACGGGCGCCAGGTCGCCAGCGCCGACGAGTTTGACGCGGCCGTCGCGCTGCTGCGCGCGGGCGACGCCGTCGATCTTGTCATCCGCCGCGACCGCGACATCAAGTCGATTCGGATCACCGGAGCAGACGAATGAGCAACGCAAGGCCACCCGTCGCCGCCCGCACGACGCAGCGGCATCCCCGCGCCGGATCGACCGGCCTGCGCCCCGCGGCCGTCGTCGGCGGCGCGATCCTGCTTTGGCAGGCGTGGGTCGCGTGGGGTCAGCCCTTTCCGGCGCCAACCTGTCCGCCGTGCGTCGCATTCCCCGCTCTGGCAGGCGTCGCTGCCGCGGCGCCGGCCATCGCTCACCGACCGCAGGATACCGCGGCAAGCACCGACGAATTGGCGCTCCTTCGCGCTAATCAGGTCGTGTTTCACGCCGTCGCCGAGCAGACCCGCCGGTACCTGGTTCGCATCGACACGGTCGGTGGTTCGCAACCGCCGCAGCGACTCGCCGAGGCCGAACCTGGCGAAGGCGACGATTCCGACGCCCCCCCCGAGCCGCGCAGCCAGAACCCGTTCCGCGATGCCCCAGGCTCGTCGTTCACCGTCGCCGACGGCCCGACGACGGGGATCATCTACAGTGACGACGGCTTCATCGTCACCAGCAGCTTCAACTTCGTCCGCGATCCGCAGCTTATCAACGTCACGCTTCCCGATGGTCGCCGTCTGGCCGCCGACCTCGTCGCCCGCGACCAGGTGCGCAAGATTGCGTTGCTGAAGATCGACGCGGTCGGGCTGGACGTCCCCACATGGGCCGCACGCGACGAGATCGCCGTCGGCCAGTGGGCGATCGCGCTGGGCCTGGGCTTCGGCGGCGAACGCCCGGCCGTCAGCCTGGGCATCGTCAGTGCCCTCGGCCGCATGTTGGGCAACGCCGTCCAGTCGGACGCGAAGATCAGCCCGGCGAACTACGGCGGGCCCCTCGTGGACGTGGACGGGCGCATCGTCGGCCTGTGCGTACCGATGGCGCAGCGACCGGGCGAACTGGCGGGCATCGAGCTGTACGATTCCGGCGTAGGGTTTGCGGTGCCGGGCTGGCGGGTGGACGAGATCGTCGCCGAGCTGAAGCGCGGGGTGAACTTCTATCGCGGCTGGCTGGGAATCAACGTCAACGTCCGGCGGCAGGACGGCGTGTACATCGAGAACATTGCCGATCCTTCGCCGCTGCGATCCGCCGGCGGCTTACCGGGCGATCGGATCATCGAAGCAGCGGGCCACACGGTGGAGCACTTCGGCCACCTCGTGCAGGCGCTCAACATGCGCCCGGCCGGCGAGATCGTGCACCTGGTCTTGCAGCGCGATGATGAGACGATCGAACTCGATGTGACACTGGCCCGCTCGCTCGACCTGGGTCCGCTTCCCGACCTGGCAGAGCCGTTTGATCCATCCAGCCCGACGCCGCCGCCGCACGGCGGGTGAGGCCGCTGGCGGACGCGGATTCAGCGCGATCCTTCGTCGGCGTCCTGGTAGCCTTCGGGGATCCTGGGTTCGAACGCATCGTCCGCAAGCTTGGGGTTGACTTCGATCTGGTCGATGGTGATGACGCGGGCGCCGCGCTGGCCCGTCCGCGGATCGATGACGATCATCTCGCGCTGCCGGGGGAGAAAGTCCTTTTTGGAGAAGGACCAGATCGACTGTCCCCGTCCGGCGGTATAGACCACGTCGACGACGTAGCACTCCTCGCCGTTGACCGTCCGAGCGCCGAGCAGAGCTACGGTCAGCCCGTTGATCTCATCGTCGAAGGGCGTTGCGTGGACGAACTCGATCATCCCCGGGTAGGTGCAGGTCATACCTGTACGACCCAGACCCATGAAGTAGTCTGACGGGAACTTTACCTCTCGCCGCTGGACCCGCTTCGCGTCGTGGTCGATCAGCCAGGCCGACTTCAGGTCGGAGCCGGTGGTGACGCGGCGTTTGACCTCCCCGCCGGGTTCGGTGACCAGAACGTCGAAGACGAATTGCCCGAATCCGTAGTAGGGACCGGGCTTTCCGAGCAGCACGACGCCCTCAACCACCGGTTTGCGATCAGCCAGGTAGCCCGTATGCCGCGACACGCCTTTGTAACGTACGGTCTGAACAGCCTTGGCGGCGGCGTCGACACGCTTGAGTATGGCAATGGGGTCAGTCAGGTCGCCCGTCTGCGGCGGCTGCGGCGGCTGGGGCGCCCACGCGCCAGGCGGACGGCCCGGAGGCGCCGGCGGCGGCGTCTGGGGGGCGGGAGCGGCCGGCACGAGCATACCGACCAGAAGGCAGAAAGCCCGGATCATGCGAGCACCTCCTTCCTCCACGTTCGCCGGGCGTCGCCGGCCGATCGCGCTGACCGGCCGGCGGCCGCCGACGTGTTCCAGTCACGGGTTCGCGCAGAATCCATCACGGCGCAAAGTCGTCCGTCTTCGTATACCCCTCGGGCAGGTTCAGCTTAAAGGTATCCTCGTCAATCTTGGGATCGACCTTCAGATCGGTCAGCGTCGTCGTGGCCAGACCCATGTCGGCGCCGCCCTGACCCTGAATGATCCGATCGACGCGGCGCGGGAGGAAGTCCTCTTTCGAGAAGTACCACACCGCCTTGCCCCGACCGCCCGAATACTCCACATAAATCACGTAGCATGGTTCATCGCCGACCTTCACGCTCTCGCGAAGCTCGTGCTTGCTGCCGGTCACCTCGTCGTTGAACGGCGTCGGGTGGCAATACTCGATCATGAGCAGCCGGCTGGGCGCCTGGCCAAGACCGCCGATGACGGCCGGGTCCATGTCCTCGTACGCCTTCTTATCAGCATGGTCGATGACGTACGACATGTCGGGCGTCATTCCGATCGTGTAGTGCTTTGTCTCCTCAGACTGCGGCATCTTGACCGTCGCGTCGATGGCGCAGAGTTCAGGCTGCGGCCCGGTCTTCTTGCCGGCCAGCGTCACCGTACCCTTCACCGTCGGCGTGCGCGCTGCGATCTCGCCCGAGCCGGCGAACGTCGCCTTGTAGCTCACCGCCTTGACGGCCTTGGTGGCCTCATCCGCCCGCTTGCAGATCTCAACGGCGTCTGTCAGGTCGCCATCCTTCGCGGGCGACTTCGCATCCGTCTCCTGAGCCTTGGCATCCGTCTCCTGCGCCAGGGCTGGCATGACCCATACCAGGGCCAGCATCACCGCAACAAACCGCGTCATGGTTGCATCTCCCTTCAAAACAAACCGCGGAGCACGTCGGCTCAAGGCGGCGACAATCCGCCGCGCGCGGCCCGGCTCGGCCCGAGGTCGGGCATCGAACCCGCGCCCCAATACTAATACAGCCGCTCCCGAGAAGCACGTCAAATCCGCTGGACGAATGTCGGATCGCGCATGGACCCGACCCGGCCGCCGCCCCGAAACCCGCGCCGCCCGCCCGTCGATAGAGCCTGCATGACGGACGCGGGCTATGAGGCCGGTCACCGAACCGCGGATCGAGCCTGGACGCGCTCGGATAGAGGGCGCCCGCCGGCATCGACTGGCTGGCGCGCCGCACCGATTCCCGGCATCCTTCTGCGGCCGCTCCCACGGACCCTGGCCGATCCTCGCGCGGCCAGCCCGTACGTTAACGCATTTTCCGTGGACGTGGAGGACTGGCGGCAGTCGGTGCTCGACCGGAGCCTGTCGGTCTCAACCCGCTTCATCGCCCCGACCTACCGCATCGCCGAGATGCTCGCCGAGACGGGCGGGCGGGCCACCTTCTTCGTCCTGGGCAACGTCGCCCGGGTCGCTCCCGGCCTGCTGAGGGATCTGCTCGCCGCCGGTCACGAGGTGCAGGTTCACGGTTTCGACCACCAGCCCGTCTACGAAATGACGCCGGACGAATTCCGGCAAGATCTGCAGCGGACGCGTGGCGTCGTCGAGGACGTCGTCGGTCGCCGCGTCTACGGCTACCGGGCGCCGCGGTTCTCGATCGACCGGCGATGCCCGTGGGCGTTCAACATCCTCGCGGAGTGCGGATTCCGGTACGACGCGTCCATCGTCCCGATGCGGGTTCGCGGGTACGGCGTCCCGGGATGGCCGCGCGAGTTTTGCCGTGTCCGAACGCGACTGGGAGACGAGTTGATCGAGGCGCCGGTCGCCGTGGGCCGCCTGATGGGCCTGCCGGTCCCGATCGGCGGCGGCGGCTTCGCCCGGCTGTGGCCGTGGCCGATCCTCAGGGCGCAGTACGACCGGTTCTCCTCGCGGCGTATCCCCGCGGTCTTCTACTGCCACCCGCACGAGTTTGACCCTGACGGAATCGACCACGCGGATGCTCCCATTCCCCGGCGACTACGCCTCCACCAGTCCGTGGGCCGTCGCGCGATGAGGCGACGCGTAGGCAGCCTCCTGCGCCGATTTCGGTTCGGTGCGATCGAGGACTTCCTCCGGCCGGCGATCGTCGCAGAGGCCTCCGGGCCGGCGGAGCGGACGCGAGCTTCCGTCACTCTCGAACGACACGCCCTCCAGCGCCCCTAGCCTCCGATTTGCAGCGGGCCGTCACGCGCCGCACAATCGCGCAGGAATGATCCTGCCGCTGCCGGTAATCTGTCGTCCTCCCGGCTCCCGACCGGCTGCGAACGGGGCAAGCCCTGCTCACGGCGCGGAGACCGCATCCGCACAGAACCTCACACCTGTCGCCTGGACCGCCGGGCGGAACCCCGGAACGCCGGTGCGTGAACGGAGTCAAGCCCGTGGCGCGCGTTGACCGGCGTCGGGTTGGCGGGCGGCTCGCCGGCTGCGCCGCGGTGCTGGCGGCGCTGCTGGTCATCAGCCCGGGCGTCGGCTCGCAACTGTCGGCCGTGGGCTGGCAGACCGCCTGGAGAGTGAAGCTCGGCTTGCCGCTCGATCCGACGAGGCTCGCCGACCACTCACTCGTCGATCTCGACGGCGACGGCGCCGCCAGCGACCATGAACTGGAATCCTATCGCGCCCTGGTGAAGTCGATCGGGTTCGATCAGCGCTTCGCGCGATCGCTGCTCGCGCTCGTCGTCGGCGTCACGCTCGCACTATGCGGCGGCACGTTTCAGGTGCTGTTTCGCAACGCACTGGCAACGCCCTACACACTCGGCATCGCGGGCGGCGCTTCGCTGGGAGCGGTGATCGCCATCCGGCTGGGTCTGACGGCGTCCCGGTTCGGTCTGAGCCCGGTCATGTTGTGCGCGTTTGCGGGTGGGATCGCGGTGGTAGCGGCTGTGCTGGCCATCGCTCGCGGCTCGCGGCGACTGACGTCCAACGAACTGCTCCTGGCCGGGGTGACGATCGGCATGTTCTGCGCGGCCATGATGATGGCGGTGCAGACCATCTCCAACGAGCGACAGACGTTTCGAATGATTCAGTGGATGCTCGGCTCCCTGAACACCATCACCAACGCCAAGGCGGCGACGATCTTCCCGTTCGTGCTCCCCTGCTGGATTGTGCTCCTGTTGTCGAGTCGCGCGCTGAATCAGTATCGGCTGGGCGACGAACTGGCCGAGTCGCGGGGCGTTCCGATTGCCCGACTTCAAATCGGGTGCGTGATCGTTGCGACTTTGGGGACGGCGGCGGTGGCGGCTCATTGCGGGCCGATCGGCTTTGTCGGGCTGGTCGTGCCACACATGGTGACGCTGCTCGTAGGCCCCGACTGCCGCGTCATGCTGCCGGCCGCGGCCCTGGTCGGGGGCGCCTTCACGATGGTGTGCGACTGGGCGTCGCAACTGGCGATGCCCGCGGCGGGCGCGCTGCTGGGCCGCGACCTGGGCGGGGCGCTGCTGCCCATCGGCACCGTCACGGCACTGATCGGCGTGCCCGTGTTTCTGGTGATCCTGCGGACGGGCCGATTCAGGGTCGCCGCCGATTGATCTCCTGCCTCGGCCCTGCCTGGGACTCCTCTCAGACGGACAGACAACGAGCGGGCGACCGGATCAGCGATCCAGCCGCCCGCCCTTATGATCAACGCCTTCGGGCGCGCGTCGGGCGCGCCTCCGGCGGGACTAGAGGCAACTGTCGCGCTTGCCCTTGATCTTCTTGCAGATGCCCTCGCCGCCGTCCGGGCAGTCGATCTGCTTGATTTTCACCTTCTTGGTACAGTCCTTCTTGTCTTCACACGGGTCGCCGGTGGAGTACAGATCACCCTTCCGCGGGCAGACGTCGCAGCCCTTCTTCGGCTTGGAGTTCTTCTTCAGGGCATACTGACATCCGGAGCCGCCCGCCGGCGTTCCCTCCAGCGTCCAGGCCAGGTCGACTTCCTGTCCGGGAGGCGGATCGATGCAGGCGTTCGCCTCGATCGGGCAGGTGCCGCACTGCAGCCCGTTGCCGGGATTGAAGATCTGGAGATCCTCGCCCGACTGGCTCGGCGCCGCCATGTACGAGAATCGCTGCCCGCACCCGCCGCCGAAGGGACGGACGATGTAGGCAGTGAAGTAATAGGTGCCGGCGGGCAGGAGGAACCCGTCGAAATCGAATTCCAGATTCCCCGCGTTCTCGATTCCATCCACCGTCGCGACGAGCGTCTGCGGGAAGTTATCGCAGTCGTCCGGATCGGCCTCCCAGATCTCCGCAACGACCTGGGTCGTACAATCCGGGTTGCCCTGCTCGAATCCCAGCGACACGGCGCGGTCCAGCGTGTAGTCCTGGTCGGTCGTGAACAGGTCGAACGCGCTGGCGTCGAACGTGGGAAAATCGGAGAAGTGCTGTGCGATGACGCCCTGCCCGAACGTGCCGCTGCGGTCGATGATGATGTCTGCGGCGCGCGGGTTCGACACGACTTCCCCGCTCGGGGCGAAAGCCGTCCGGCTGGGCGCATTCTGGGCCAGCGCGGATGCGGCCAGCGTCGCGGCGATACAACCACCCAAAACTCTCGTTTTCATAAGGAGACCTCCTCCAAAAAAAGGGGACAAGCGACCGCGTCGGCGCGCGACATGGGCGCAGACCGATTTGAATCGCATGACTAGATTGTGACGTTCAACCCGCCAGCGCGAATTGCGACTGCACGACGCCGGAACGACCGACCAGGGTCAATCCGGTAACGCAGCTTCCCCCCAACCACGACCGACACGAGACATGCAGAACGTACGCGCGTCGGTGTGATTATCGCGACTTCACATGTAAGGGAGTGTACGCAGGCTGCGGCGTGCGGTCAACGCAATTTATGTAGGAAGTTCTGGATTGCTCAGAAAAATGCAAGGGAATTGCGGCTCGGTGAGAGTCTGCCGCAAGGCTGCGAACCG
>CAZYLK010000035.1:9712-40866 GCA_964648365.1 uncultured Phycisphaeraceae bacterium | reverse complement strand
TCCGGCGGCAACGGCAAGGCCGATGGCGAAGGCGACGGCAAAGCGGCGTCGAAGCCGGCAGCGCCCACCGCCTCGGTGGACGAAGCGGCGCTTAGAGCGGAGATCGACAAGGTCGCCAAGGAGATCGAGGCCGCCCAGGGCGAAACGCCCATGGTTCACGCCCAGGTCGATGCGGCCGCGGTGGCTTCCGTCGTCGCCGACTGGACCGGCATCCCCGTCGGCAACATGGTCAAGGACGAGATCGAGGCGACGCTCAAAATGGAAGAGCGCCTGCGGAATCGCGTCGTCGGCCAGGATCACGCGATGGCGGTCATTGCGGACAAACTGCGGACGTCGAAGTCCGGCCTGGGCAATCCGGATCAGCCGCTCGGTGTCTTCTTGTGCGTCGGGCCCAGCGGCGTCGGTAAGACCGAGACGGCCCTGTCGGTGGCCGAGCAGCTTTTCGGCGGCGAGCGATTCACCGTCACCATCAACATGTCGGAGTTCATGGAAAAGCACACCGTCTCGCAGCTCAAAGGCTCGCCGCCCGGCTACGTCGGCTACGGCGAGGGCGGCGTCCTGACGGAGGCGGTGCGGCAGCGGCCGTACTCCGTGGTGCTGCTCGACGAAGTGGAAAAGGCCCATCCGGACGTGATGAACCTCTTCTACCAGGTCTTCGACAAGGGCACGCTCGCCGACGGCGAAGGCCGCGTCATCAACTTCCGCAATACCGTCGTCTTCATGACCAGTAATCTGGGCACCGACGTCATCCAGGGCATTTGCGAATCGGGCGAGGAGTTCGGCGTCGAAACGCTCAAGGAGTCGATCTATCCGCAGCTTCGCGAGCATTTCAAGCCCGCGCTGCTGGCCCGCATGAACATCGTGCCGTACCTGACGATCGGACAGGACGTCATGAAGATGATCGCCCGGCTGAAGGTGGGCAAGCTCGCCAAGCGCCTGCGCAAGGCCCACGAGATGGAACTGGTCGTCACGGATGCCGCGTACGACCAGATCGCCGCCCGCTGCGACCAGGTCGACGTGGGCGCCCGCAATGTGGATCACGTGCTGGATCAGGCAATTTTGCCGAAACTGTCCCGCCTGCTGCTGGAGCAGATGACGCGCGACACGATGCCGGCGCAGGTGACGGTCGATGCGGATGACGCGGGCGAGTTCACCTTCGCGTTTTCGGGAGAGTAACGCTTGGCCCTCGTTCGTGACGCCAGTGCAGCGCAATTGGCCTTCCAGGTGGAGGGGGGCCAGCTTGACGACTTCGCCGTCGTGCGCTACCGCGGCACCGAGGGCCTCTGCCAGCTTTACCGATTCGAGATCGAACTGGCGACCGACCTGGAGTCCGTTTCGTTCCAGTCGATCGTCGGCAAGCCCGCGTCGTTAAGCATCTCGACCCCGGCCGGCGACCGCTGGTTTCACGGCGTGGTCAGTCGCTTCGAGTTTGCCGGGGAGGCCGACAGCCGCACCTTTTACCGCGCCGAGTTGTCGCCCGAAGTGTGGCTGCTGACCCACCGCTACAACAGCCGCATTTTTCAGGACAAGACCACGCCGGACATCATCAGCGCCATTCTGACCGACGCCGGCATCCCGGAAGACCGCTTCTCGCTGACGCTCAAGACGAAGTACAAGGCCCGCCCTTACTGCGTGCAGTATCGCGAGACGGACTACAACTTCATCTGCCGGCTCATGGAGGACGAGGGCATCTGGTGGTATTTCCAGCAGACGGAAGCCGCCCACACCTTCGTCGCCTGTGATGCGCCGGACCACTATCAGCCCATCGCGGGCGACTCCACGCAAATCGTCTACCGCCCGCCGACCGGCTTCATCGACGATGCGGAACACGTGCGGCGCTTTCGCCTGTCGCAGTCGGTGCGGCCGGGCAAGGTCAAGCTGACCGACTACAACTTCGAAAGCCCGACGCTCGACCTGAACGCGGAAGGCAGCAGCGGCCGTGACGACGCGCTGACGCTGCGCGATTACCCGGGCAATTACATCGCCCAGGGTGACGGAGCGAACCGCGCCACCGTGCGGGCGCAGGAGTTCGAAGCCGGCCGCGTCACCGGCGTGGGTCAGTCCAACAGCTACCGCATGGCGCCTGCTCGGCAGTTCGACCTGGCCGAGCATCCCGTGGCGGATCTGAACCAATCCTATCTGGTGACGCAGGTTACGCATCACGGCAAGCAGACGGCGGCCCACGGCGCCGGCCCGGCCAACGGCCGCGCCATTCACAGCGACCGCGCCATCGACCGCGCCATGCAAAGCGCCCGTCGTGACGGCAACGAGACGCTGATCCACCTGGCGGAAGCGCTGCAGGCGATCGCTGCCCGCCTGCTCTCGGGAGACATGACCGCGCGGCGCGAGTTGACGCACTGGCTCTACCACGCCGGGCAGGTCTCCACCGATCTGGCGGGTGTGGCGTCGGCGCTGGGCGCCAGCCCGTCCGGCGCGTTGACCATCCCCAACCTGCTGGAGGACGTGACCGGCTCGAGCGTGATGGACCGGGAGATGCCGGTCTACGAATGCCGCTTCGAGTGCGTGCCCGCCACGGTGACCTTTCGCCCCCCCCGGGTGACGCGCTGGCCGATCATGCGCGGCTCGCAGACCGCACGGGTGGTCGGCCCCAGCGGCGAGGAGATTTACACCGACAAGTACGGCCGGGTGAAGGTGCAGTTCAACTGGGACGCGGAGGGCAAGTTCAAGGAAAACGCCTCCTGCTTCATCCGCGTGTCGCAGGGACTGGCCGGCGGGCAGTACGGCATGTTCTTCCTGCCCCGCGTCGGGCACGAGGTCATCGTCGATTTCCTGGAAGGCGACCCGGACAAGCCGATCATCACCGGCAGCGTCTACAACGCCGACCAGATGCCGCCCTACGCCCTGCCGGGCGAAAAGACCAAGAGCACCATCAAGACGGACAGCTCGACGGGGGGGGGCGGGTTCAACGAGCTTCGCTTCGAGGACAAGAAGGACAGCGAGCAGATCTTCATTCATGCTCAGAAGGATCTGGAAACGCGCGTCCTCAACGACGTCAAGCATTGGGTCGGCAATGACCGTCACCTGATCGTCGTCAACGACCTCAAGGAGCAGGTAGACAAGAACAAGCATCTTCTGGTCAAGACCGACGTCAAGGAAAAGGTCGAAGGCAACGCGAACTACACCGTCGCAGGCGATCACTCGTCCAAGGTGGACGGCGGCCACAACCTCACCGTCGGCGGCGACCGCAGCGCCAAGATCGGCGGCGACGAAAACCTGGAGTCCGGCGGCAACATCAACGCCAAAGCGGCGCAGAAATACTCGATGGACGCCGGCCAGGAGATTCACGAGAAGGCCGGCCAGAACATCGCGATGGAAGGCGGGATGAACGTCCACATCAAGGGCGGGATGAACGTCGTCATCGAGGCCGGCATGAACCTGACCATCAAGGCCGGCAGCAACTTCATCGCCCTGGGCCCCAGCGGCGTGGCCATTTCCGGCACGCCGATGGTCATGATCAACAGCGGCGGCGCGGCCGGCGCGGGTTCGGGTTGCAGCCCGGTTGCCCCCGCGCCTCCCGCCGAGCCGGACCCGCCGGACGAGGCGGTCGAGGCCGACGAAGCCGAGGCCGGTAAGTCCACGACCTACACGCCGCCGTCGCCGCAGGCCGAGGCGCTGCAGATCGCCGCCCAGACCGGCGCGCCGTTCTGCAAGAAGTGCGCCGAGCCGCCCGCCCAACCGCCTCCGCCGGAGCCGGAAGAGGAAGCGGAAGAGGATGAGTACGTCGCACCCGCCGCGACGACGTGGATCGAAGTCGTCCTCGTGGATGAGGAAGACAATCCCGTCCCCAACGAGCGTTACAGGATCACGCTTCCGGACGGCACGGAAATGGAAGGCGCCACCGACGCACGCGGCATGGCCCGCATCGATGACATCGTCGAGGAAGGCGCCTGCACGGTGACCTTCCCGGATCTCGACAAGGAAGCCTGGGAGAAGGTCGTCTGATGCCGATCAATCACGTGGTCAAACCCGGCGACTGCATCTCGAGCATCTCGTACCAGTACGGGTTCTTCCCGGATACCGTCTGGGACGACGCCGCCAATGCCGAGCTGAGGGAGCATCGCGACGATCCGAATGTGCTCTCGCCCGGCGACGTAGTCGTGATCCCCGACAAGACGCTTAAGGAAGAGTCCTGCCCGACCGGCGATCGACATCGCTTCCGCAAGCGCGGCATCCCGGCGAAGTTCCGATTGCAGGTCTTCGACGGCGACGAACCGCTGGCCGATCAGCCCTTCCGCGTGGTCGTTGACGACATTGCGCTACCGCCGGGCCGGACCGACGCTTCCGGCTTTCTTGAGGTGTCCATCCCGCCGCGGGCGATGCGCGGCGTGGCCATGATCGGCGAAGGCGAGGACGAGCAGGAAATCGAGTTCGACCTGGGTCAGCTTCCGCCGGTGACGGACCTGGCGGGCGTGCAGGCGCGGCTCAACAATCTTGGCTTTTTCAGCGGCGACGAAACAGGTGAGTTCAACCGGCAGACTCAGATCGCACTGCTCTCGTTCCAGGAGCGTTTCAGCCTGGATCCGACCGGCGTGCCGGACGAGCCGACCCAGGCGAAGCTGCTGGAGATTCACGACAGCATCAACGAGTTCCCGGAGGAGGAAGAGGACGAGGAGGGCGACGCTTCAGCGCGCACCGGCGACACGCCTGGAGGTGACGCGTGAGCGCCAAACCCAAGCCATCCTACGCCTCGCCGCGCAAGAAGTTCGCCCGCCAGACGCGCAGCAACAAGAACAACAACACGGCGAACATCCCGAAGAAGATCCCGCTGCATCTGAAGCTCTTCTGGCTCGATCCGGACCCGGCCAAGAAGGACACGCCGCATCCGTTCCCCGAGGGGTTCCCGGTGCGCGTCATTCAGCCGCCGTCGGACCAGGTGCCCAACGACAAGCCGATTCAGGACGTCAAGCTGGACAAGGACGGCTTTGTCAAAGTCGACGTGGTGCGCCTCAAGCATGAAGTGCGGCTCGAGTTCGGACTTCCCCAAGCGGCCTTCGTGGCCAGTGCCTCCAAAGACGCCAGGCTCAAGCAAGGCGAAGCCAAAGAGCAGTGGGTTCTGGGCAAGGACACCAAGCGCCTCAACGACCTGACCAACCGCGGCTTCTTCGTCTTCAAGGTGCCGCGCGGGCGGGCCTTTTCCAAGGCGAAGGACAAGCCGCCCGCCGCGACCGACCCCTTCTGGGCGCCGATCAACTCGACATGGAACGCGGGCAAACAGGCGCCGCGGTGGGAGGCCGACAAGCATAAGTTCGAGTTCACCAGCAGGGTCAACTCGATCGGCAGCGTCGAGGCGCCCGTCGAACTGGTGCTGGACCCCTGCTGGCAATACGTCAAGTTCGAGTATTTCGACCGCTACTACGGCCACAGCGACCACAGCCACAAGCCCATCAGCGTGCCCAAGCTGCTGATCGAGGGCTACCGCGACCGGGCGACCCAGCCCAAAAGCGACAAGCAGCAAAAGTCAGAGAAGCACAAGCCGGATACCCGCTGCCTGTGGTTCCTCGATCCCGGCGACGACGTCAAGAAACGCGTGCAGTGCGTCCCCTGGATCATCCGGGCCAAGCCGGACGGCACGGAGGTCAAGAAGCCCGACAAGGAGTCCATCCTCGCGTTCAGCACCAAGGCGAACGTCGTTATCCAGGCGGAAGCAGGTGACAAGCGAAAGTACTACCGGATGCACCCGGCCGCCGACGGCGTGCGCACCGCCGACGAGGCCAAGACCGAAGCCAAGAAGGCTGAAACCGCACGACTGAAGAAAAAGGCCCGCGAAGACGCCGAGGCGAAGGAACGCGTCAAGATTCGCGAGGAGGCCCGCGACAAGGCTCGAGAGCAGGCGAAGACCGCCGCGGTGAAGCTGGGCAAGGATGAGAACAGCCTCGAAGTCCGAGTTCGCACGAACGAATCCGGCCAGCGCGCGTATGACAACGCCATCAAGGACACCGACCGCCCCAAACGTGTGATCGACGAGGGCGACAAGGCGGAACTCGCGTTCGACGCGGCGCCGCCGACCGCCGAAATCGACAAAGTCGGCCAGAAGGCCGCCGACGACACCGAAAAGCTCAAGCCCGGACCCGACCGGCTCAAGCTCTACGACCTGCCGCGGGAGTGGAAATCGCAGCACTACTGGTGCCGCTGGGGCGACGCCGACGACGCCGAGGCGGAAGTCTGGGAGAAGATGACCGACAAGAAGACGGCGCTGGACAAGCCGTTGATCTTCTCGCTGGATGACATGGTGTTCGTCAGGGCGAAAGTCGAGGGCGCTGAAAAGAAGCTCAAGCTGACGCCGGTGGACGCGGCCGACAGCGATCGGGCGCTGCTGTTCTATCACACGTTTGCGGAAGCCACCGGCGGCGCCGGCGGCCGCGCCGGCGCGAAGTACTCTAAGATCGGCGTCTACAAACCCGGTCCGGATCGCAAGGGCGCCGTCCAGGCCGCCGGCGACAAGGCCAAGGCCGAAGCGGAGGCCAAGGAGAAAAAAGACGCGCGCGACAAGGCCGAGAAGGCGAAGCGCGATGAGTACACGACGCCCGTCCGCACCAACGCCGAGGACGCCAAGAAGCAGGAGTTCAAGAACGCGGCGAAGCAGAAGGCCGAGCAGGAGGCGCGGTCAGCGCACAAGAACCCCACCGAGATCAGCCAGGCGGGAACGCAGGCCTACACGGCATGGACGGCCAGCGCGGAGGAGCAGAAGGCCGTCACCAAGGCGGGCGAAGACGCGGTCGCCGCCTGGAAGCCCGACGCCACTCAGCAACTCGCCATCACACAGGCCGGCAACACCGCCGAGGCGGGTTGGAACACCGATCCCGCCGCCACCGGCCGCGTGACCACGGCCGAGACTCAGGGCAAGACCAACGCCCACGCGGCCGAAGACGTCGCCAGCGGTTATCCCTACAGCGACATCACGCTCAAGGGCGAGAAGTTCAACTACGTCGTGGACTACCCGCACTGGACGCGGCTGGTCGCCTTCCAGGGGAACCTGTTCGACGTCTTCGATCAGCGCGCCGGCCAGGGCCTTAAGCCGCCCGACGATGCCAAGTTCGTCATCGGCGCCCGTGCCGCGGTGAACTGGGTGGATGCCGTCACGTCGGTCGACGGCGGCGTGGGTGTCGCCGCCGGGACGGTTCACGGCGCACGGCCGGACAAGCCGCTGCCCGACCCCATGCGTCCTTACTTCGCCGTGCATCCGTTCTATCAGCAGGAATACTTCGCCCGTTCGCACGCCCGCGCCGCCGGAACCTACGACGAGTGGAACAACCCCATCGCCGACGGCGATGGCGACCTCTATCAGAACGCCCGGTATGAGCTTGCGTTGCTTCGATGCTGTGATTTTGAGGGTACTGACGAGCGGGCCGTGGCGCTGCGGTTCCACCGGTTCGACTTCGACTTCGCCGCCCAGCCGAGCACGATGGACGATGCCACGCTGGGCGGAGACGCCACGTCGCGCAAGGTAGCGCGGTCCGAGTGGATCACGAAGTTCGTCGACGCCTGCGCCCTCCGCTGGACGGGCGAGGACGGCGTCAACGGCGACCGCGCCTGGGTCGAACCGAAGGCGAGCCCTCCTGCGCTGAAGGTCCAGGTCGTGACGGTGGTGCAGCACCTGGAGACGGCCCGCGCGCATTTCCTGATCAACCTGGTGGCAGAAGACAAGACGTCGGCGATGAACGCCGGGCAGGGCACGGGCACGCTTCGCGCTGCCGCCGGGCGGGACACCAACGGCGAGGCCAGCAATCGCTACTTCGCCGGTGCCCACGAGACCGGACACACGGGCGGGCACCCGGACGAATACTGTCCCTACACGCTCGGCCAGCGCGGCTTCGGCTCCAACCACGTGCCCGGTTCGCCGTTTGAGATCGAAGACCGCTCCATGATGAACTTCAACCACTTCATCCGGGCGCGGTATTTCTGGCAGGTGCCGGAATGGATGCGCCTGCTGCCCGGTTTGAAGGTGGATTACGAGGTCAAGCACGGCGCGGAGACCTACGAACAGCCGCACTACCAGCACGACCGCAAGGGCCGGCATTGGGTGTCCTGGCCGATGCGGGCGAAGATCGAAGCGACGCTCGGCGGGCGGGCCAAGGCGGCGGATACGTTCCTGTATCACCTCGGCAAGGACAAGTTCGCGACGGACGTGTTGCCCGGTCACCTGGGGGGCGGCGACTACGACGGGATCCTCGTCGTCATGCTGAGAATGCAGTTTGTCTTCCACTACAACATCAATGAAGCGAAGCGAAAGGCGCTCTTCGCGCGGATGTTCTCACTCATTGACGGTGCGTTGAACTTCAAACGAACCGCGGCGTTCAGTGTCGAAACGGGCGCCAACGCGCCGCCGGCGCTGAGCCGGTGCCTGCTGTACTTCTCGCCCCGGTTCGGCGTCGGTGCTCAGCCGTCTCCCGCCCACTTCCTCCTGACCGTCAGTCAGGACGCCGCCGACGCCGTTCACTGGTTCGAAGCCCCGGCGGTCCCGATCAATCAAATGGATGGATACATCATCAATGATTCTGCTGCGAAGATCGAGAATCTCGCACTGGAGTTCGTCCGCGGCTTCGTCAAGGCGCTCGGGATGAACGTCAGTCCCGCGCCGAGCGCCGGATCCTACGAAGTGCCCGCGTCGTACAAGGAAATCGTCAAGACCTGTATGGACGGGGCCGCGCCCGATCCGGTGATTTCGTAGGTGCGTCCGTTTCGACGCGAACTCGATCAGGCTCGTCATGGCCGATACGTTTCAATCTCTCTGGCAGGATGAACGCACGATGGCGGCCCGCCCGCTGTCGAATGCCGTCCCCGTTGGACTTCCCTTGGCGACGCCGGGAACGGCCCGCGCATCCCGGCGATTCGTCACGGACGCCTTAAACTCGCGTCTTGCAACGCCGCTCCCCACCGGCGAATGGTCCGCACAGTGGGACGCGGATCTCGGCGACGAGTTCTTCGCCACGGCCGTGCTTTTTGCCGGCGACCGGATCGTTGTGGAAGGGGAGGGGCGATGGGGGCTGTTTGACATGGCCGGCGGGCGCGTGGCCCGCGGACCGATGCTGCCGTGCAACCTCAGCCTGTGTGCCGAGCGCGGTTGCTTTTACATCGCCAACACCAGCGGCGGCTTGAGCGTGATTCGGCTCAACGACGGGCAAAAGGACGCGGCCCTCGCGCTCAATTTCGGCCACGTCTACACGCGAAACTACATCGCCCGCCGCGGCGACGACCTGCTGGTGGTCAGCACGGAACGCGACGTGGATATGCACGCGCACGAGCCGCCGCAGTGGTCCACGGTCGAGGTTCACCGCCTCGGCGGCGACGCCCCGGCCGGCGACGCACTGACCGCGATGTTCGCCCCGGCCGTCTGTACGGCCGACCTGATGCGGCGGACGTTGCGGCTGCCCATCGCGCTCCACGGCGACACCATCGTCGGCGCGACCGAGAATCGCCTGCTCACGTGGGACTGGTCGCTCAACGCTGCGTCCGCGTGGAAGGGCGAGTTCGTCCCGCTGTGGCTGAGCCTCGACGAGACCGGCCGCATGTACCTGATCGTAGAGGTCGGCCGCGACGCTCGCTTCTGGCTGATCACGCCCGACGGCAAGCGCGAAATGGACGTGCCGCTGCCGCTGCCGCCGTCGGAATGGCGCATGCCGCCGATCGTGGGCTACGGGCACTCGATCTACCTCGTCGCGAGGGATCGTGTCTATGCGTTGGACGGCGATCACGAATGCTGCTGGTGCTGCCGATTCGGCGATGCGATCGGCGGTGCGGCCGTAACGGCGGATGATCAACTGCTGGTGGCCGCGGGCGACGCCGTTGTGGCGTTCGGGCGGACCGGCGAGCGGCGCGAACTCTGCCATGTTCCCGGCGAGTCTTTCCGCACGGCGCCGGTGCTTAGGGAGGAGGGGCTTTTGCTGGTCGCCTCTGCGCGGAGGGTGTATGCGTTCTCGTGCCCTGCCTGATTGCCTGAACCGGGTCTTCGGGCTGCTCTGCGTGGCAGCTTGCATGGCGAGCCCGTCCGCCTGCGCCGCCGCCCGGCCAGCCGCGGATGATGCATGGCGATCCATCTGGAAGGATGCACCAGTGAAGCCGCAGCATGTCGCCACGATTCAGCCCATCGCCGATCCGAGGCCGCTGCCGCGCGCCGAGGCGCCGTCGCCGAAGGCGGGCGTCGCGGGCGGCGATCTGACCGGCGCATCGCGCTTGCCGTCCGACGCGCCGCGCGGGTCGATGCGGGTGGCGGTCGAAGCGGCGCTGCCGGACGGGCTTGATGCCGAGGCGATCGTGTCTTCCGGGGGGGCGATCCTCGTCTACGGCCCGGCGCGGTGGGCACTGTATTCCTTGGACGGGACGCGACGTGCCGCCGGCGTCAAAGCCGCGGGCATGTGCGCGATCGACGCGGAGGGCGACATCTTTTACGCCCCTCAGCCGTCGGGCAATCTCTCTGCCATCGGCCTCGCCGACGGAAAGAAGCGCTTTGACGTTGCGCTGACGTACGGCGCCGCGTACGAACGTCGCATCATCAAGGTTGAGGGCGGCGTGCTGCGGGCCGTCAGCGTCGAGAAAACGACCGATCCACACGCAGGCATCGAGCCGCGCGACTTTCTCCTGGAAGTAAGAAAACTGACGGACCAGCGCGGCGGGGGGCTGGCGGCCGACGAACTCGTCACGCAGATCGTCGCCGACCTGGCCGGTATCGCCGCGCACTTCGCCTGCGCGATGCGCGGCGATGAACTGACCTTCGCCGCGGACGGCCGCATCGGCCTCGTGGACGGCGGCGGCGTGCTGACAACAGCGTTAACCGCCGCATTCGAGCCGCGATGGCTCAGCCTCGACGAGGCCGGCCGCATCTACCTGCTTGCGGCCGTGGATCGCACCCTCGCCCTGTGGCTGATCGAACCCGACGGCGGCCGTCGGTACGTCGCTGTGCTGCCGGCCGACGTCGGCGAACCCGTCGCCGCTCCGATCGTCAGTCTGGATCATCGCGCCTTCGTGCTGACGCGAACGCATGTGATCGCCGTCGACGCGCAGGGCAGGGAACTCTGGCGCCATATCGCGGCCGGTCGCGTGGCCGGCGCCGGCGTTACCGCGGACGACCAGCTCCTGCTCGCCGCTGGAAACGAACTGGGCGTGATCGACCAGAAGGGAACGCACCGCCAACTGCATGACTTCTCGCCGCGGTCCGTTACGACGCCGCCGATCCAGACCGCGCGGGGCGAGGTGCTTGTCGCGACCACCGATCGCCTTTACGTTTTGACCGCCGGACCCGCGGATTAATCGCATGCTCGAAGACCCCGCATTCAAGACGCTGCACGAAGTGCTCTTCCGCCACCGCAAGAGCCACCTGTACGCGGTGCTGGATGGCGCCAGCGTGCCGGGCCTGCTGACGCGGCTGGCGGGCAGCAAGCTGCCCAACTGCTGCCTGTTCAGCGGAGACCTCGCGCCGGACCTGGCCGCGGCCGCGCCCTACCTGGTCCAGCTCGACCCGGCCGCCCCGCTCACCCGCGCCTTGATGACGGAAGGCTGGGGCCGGCACTGGGGCATCTACGCCTGCGTCGACGACCGCGCCCCGTTCATGGAGATGCGCAAACACTTCCGCAAGTTCCTCATGGTCCGCAGCCCGCAGGGCGAAAGCGTCTACTTCCGCTTCTACGACCCCCGCGTCTTCCGCGTCTACCTGCCCACCTGCAACGACCAGGAAATGGCGCAGATCTTCGGCGACGCCAAGTTCTTCGGCATGGAGGACGAAGAAGGCTCCGTCCTGCGCATGTGGAAGCACACGTCGTCACCAAGGGTGGAACGCGTGCCGCTGGGGGCGGGGGCGTAGTTGTCCAGCGCCGTCTGAAGCAGGGAACGGCGGGGACGCCTGGAGTTCGAGTATGGAGACAACGGAGAAGATCGTTGAGGCGTATGTTCGCTACGTAAAACACTGGGCAACAATCCCCAACATTCGCTGCGGCGGCCAGTTGGAAATCGACTTGTTGGCCATCGATCCCCGTAATCCGGAAAGCGGGCGATATCACATCGAGAGCGGTGTCTCAGTCTCGGGGGCATTCAGCGAGTTGACGGCCGTTGAGTATAGCCCGACGAAACTGAAGCAGCGGCTGCTTCAGCCACAGCAGCGAAGAACTGTCGGCTACTTTGATCAGCGCAAGTTTCGGCGCCGGGAAGTGCGGGAGGCACTGGAGCGATATGGATTCACTGATGGCAATTACAGGCGAGTCATCGTGACGTGGAGCGCAAAACAGGAGGCGCTGGAGCTTGCCCAGTCGCTTGACATCGAGGTTTGGTTTTTTCCAGAGATCATCGAACAGATTGCGCAGACGTTTGAGGGTACCCGATCGTACTTTATGGACGATACGCTTCGCACCGTTCACCTGTTTTCCCTCGCGAGAGCGTGCAATCGCGAGCGATCACGTAGGCGGGAACGCGAATTAGGAGGATTGGCACCAAGCGTTCAACCGAATTCCGATTTCCAGCGAGAGCATCGACATGAAGATAAGCATTGAAGCTCTACGGGAAGTGAAAGACGCCCTTGAGCGGTACAAGACCCTGATCGAAGGTACAACTCTTGCCGAGAAGTCGAAGCATACATACGTTCTTCACGCCGAGCACTTCGTGCGCTGGCTCGACGACGACTTCGAACCAGGCGGCCGTAAGATGTAGGCAGGTAGTGCATGGAGGCGAGCCCATTCCCGCGGGCCACCGTGACGAGTGCCCGCGCGATCCGCACTTCGGCTGCAAACACAGGAGCGAACGATGACTACTTCACCATTGGGCCGACTGGAGCGAGTCGACCTTCGCGAGGCGTGGCGAAGCGAAGCCGGTGAGTTTACACCCTGGCTCGCAGAGCCCGGTAATATCGCGCTGCTGGGCGAGACCATCGGTGTCGAGTTGGAAGTCGAGGCACAGGAGCGAAGCGTCGGACCGTTTCGGGCGGATATTCTCTGCAAGGATACGATAACCGGCAACTGGGTGTTGATTGAGAATCAGCTCGAGCGGACAGACCACACACACCTGGGACAGCTTCTTACGTACGCTGCCGGCTTGAATGCGGTGACCGTCGTGTGGATCGCGCAGCGCTTCACGGACGAGCATCGCGCGGCCCTCGACTGGCTCAATGAGATCACGGGTGAGCGATTCAACTTCTTCGGATTGGAAGTGGAATTATGGAAGATTGCTGAGTCGCCGCTCGCTCCAAAGTTCAACGTCGTCTGCCAGCCGAACGATTGGGCGCGGTCGATACAGGCGCTGGCCGACCGGGAGAGCGGCGGGGCGTCGACGCAGACACGACAGATGCAACTTGCGTACTGGGTGTCCTTTGCCGAGTACATGAAGAGCCGTAGTTCGCTGCGCGGACAGAAGCCGAAGCCTTCAACGTTCATGACCTTCAGCGTCGGCCGCAGCGGTGTGCATCTCGATGCCGTCGCCTCGACGTGGAACTATCAGACCAATAGCTGGGGTGGTGGTGAGAACCGGGTCGAACTGGTTACGTATGATCGCAACTCCAAGGCTTACTTCGCCGAGCTCGCCAGCCAACGGGAAGCGATCGAGCGTGAAATCGGCGAACCGTTGCACTGGTACAATCCGGACGACTATCAGATCTGCCGCATTCAGATTGGTAAGCCTGCTGACCTCAATAAGAAGGACGATTGGCCGCAGCAGCACGAGTGGTTGAGGCAGAAGCTGGAGCTCTTTCACAGGGTATTTGAGTCGAGAGTCAAGGCTCTGGGGACGGGATCCCCGCAGCAAGAGTAAGTCGTTGCGTGTGAACGCGTCGCGGCGTATCGGCGGCGCGCGTTCCTCCGGTCCGTCGGGTTGTCATCCAGCCTTGCCCCGCACTCCGGACACCGCCCCGACACGTTTCCTGTCAGGTCATATCCGCAACGAGCGCAGACAGTTGGATCAGGCATATCGCGGCGATGTCGCGCAATCGCGATGATTACGAGCATCAGAAGTGCGAGCGGGATGGCGATAGCCGGAGCCCCGCCCGCGTACAGGCAGACGTCGATCAGTCCCACCGCAGCACTCACCGGGGAGAACGTCACATAATGAACGCGTGTCTCATCCGCGATCCAGCGGGAAACCGTGCCAGCACTGTCGGAACGTCTTCATTCGCCATTCCGCTCGCTACTCGTCTGGATCCAGAATCGAAACAAACGCTTCCTGCGGAATCTCCACGTTACCGACCATCTTCATCCGCTTCTTGCCTTCCTTCTGCTTTTCCAGCAGCTTGCGCTTGCGGGTGATGTCGCCGCCGTAGCACTTCGCGGTGACGTCTTTGCGGAAGGCCTTGATGGTCTCGCGAGCGATGATCTTGGCCCCGATGGCCGCCTGGAGCGGGATTTCGAACTGGTGCCGCGGGATTTCCTTGCGCAGGCGCGTCAGGAGCCGGCGGCCGCGGGTCTGGGCCTTGTCGCGGTGAACGATAATGGACAGGGCGTCCACCGGCGTGCCATTGACCAGGATGTCCATCTTCACCAGGTCGCCGGCTTTGTAATCGGTCACCTCGTAGTCCATGGTCCCGTAGCCGCGGGTGCAGCTCTTGAGTTTGTCGAAAAAGTCGTAGATGACCTCGTTGAGCGGGAACTCGTACGTGAGCATGACCCGCGTCTGCGACAGGTACTCGCTTTTCTTCTGTGTGCCGCGCCGCTCCAGCGAGAGCGTCATGATCACGCCGATGCAGTCGGCCGGCGCGATGATCTGAGCCCGGATCATCGGTTCGCGGATTTCTTCGATGCGGGTCAGGTCCGGCAGTTCGCTGGGCGATTCGATCCGCTGAACCGTGCCGTCCTTGAGCAGAATCTCGTAGTTGACCGTGGGCGCGGTCTGGACGACGTTGACGTCGCTTTCGCGTTCCAGCCGCTCCTGAATGATCCGCATGTGCAGCAGGCCCAGGAACCCGCAGCGAAAACCGATGCCCAGCGCGTCCGAGCCGACCGTCTCGTAGGTAAACGAGCAGTCGTTGACCCACAGCTTTTCCATCGCTTCGCGCAGGGCTTCGGTCGACGTGCCGGTGCCGGGGAAGAAATCGCAGAAGACCATCTGCATGGGCGGCCGGTATCCCGGCATCCGCTTTTCAGTCGGGTTGCTGACCAGCGTGATCGTGTCGCCGATGTTGACGTCCGCCAGCGTCTTGATGCCCGCCACCATGTAGCCCACCTCGCCGGCCCACAGCGAGTCGACCGGCCCCGGCTTGGGCGAGAACTTGCCGACTTCGGTGACGATGTACGTCCGCTCGACGGCCATCAGCTCGATCCGGTCGCCCCGCTTGAATTTCCCGTCGAACACGCGGATGTGGCTGATGACGCCACGGTGCGGGTCGGACTTGGCGTCGTAGATGAGCGCCTTGAGCGGCTTGTCCGGATTGCCGACCGGCGCGGGAATGCGCTCGCAGATCGCGGCGAACAGGTCGTTGATGCCCTGGCCGGTCTTGGCGCTGACGAACAGCGCGTCCGCCGCCTCGATGCCCAGCACCTGCTCGACTTCCAGCGCCACGTCCTCGGCATGGGCGCCCGGCAGGTCGATCTTGTTGATGACCAGCACGATCTCCTTGCCCGCCTCGACCGCCATGTAGGCGTTGGCGACCGTCTGAGCCTGCACGCCCTGGGTGGCGTCGACCAGCAGCAGCACGCCGTCGCACGCGGCCAGCGCCCGGGAGACCTCGTAGTGAAAGTCCACGTGCCCGGGCGTGTCCAGCAGGTTCAGCATGTACCGCTGACCCTTGTAGTTATGAAAGATCGTCGCCCGGTTGGCCTTGATGGTGATGCCCATCTCCCGCTCGAGGTCCATGTCGTCGAGCATTTGTTCGCGCAGCTCGCGCTTGCTGACCGCCCCGGCGTGTTCGAGCAGCCGGTCGGCCAGCGTGCTCTTGCCGTGGTCAATGTGGGCGATGATGCTGAAATTGCGAATAAGGCTGCGGTCGAACATGGACGACTCGACGGACCGGGATCGTGGCGGGGAAATGTTCGCTGACGCCCTCGGCATCCATGCCAGGAGCCCCCTGAGCCCCGGCGATCCGCGCCGGGCGTACCCTGAGCCCCGGCATTCATGCCGGGATTGCCGCACGTCCGGGCATCCTGGCGCTCCAGCACCTCGGCGCCGCGGAGTCGTCGCGGTCGGCACGACTCCGGCCCAACGATCGCTCCACCCCTGCCGCCCCACCATTGTAGCGCGCAGAGCCGCCGCATCATCGGGTTCCGGCCGCGCCGGTCAAGGGGCGTGCGGCCGGCTTCGCGAGGGATCGCGCAGGATTGAATCGCGGTCGCCGAAGTGATATCATGGGGTCTTTGCGGCACGACCCCAGGAAGGCGCCGGCCGCGGAGGAGAAACAGATGAAGACGACGTCCCGATGCATCGCCACCGTAGTTCTGTCGGCTCTGCTCAGCAGCGCCGCCCTCGCCCAGACCAGCGAGCTCTTCCTCAACGACTGGAGCACGCCGACCACCTTCGTGGTGCAGAACGGTGAGGTCATCCGCCAGTTCAATCGCAGCGCCAACACCGACGGCCCCGGTCTGGTCGTCACCGGCACCATGAAGTGCATCGGCCAGAACGGAAGCCAGGTCGGTCAGGAATACGACCTGGACGGCACGCCCCTGGCCGGGCGGTACACCAATCCAAGGTTCGAGAGCCTGTACGACGGCGCGAGCGACGGCGTCCACAACTGGAGCGTCGCCCACAACGACTTCGACACCAATTTCGCCCTGGTGCAGGGCGACGCCGACTGGAACGACGTCGACGTGCTCTTCGTCCCCGAGCGGCGCAGCTCGGGCGTGACCTTCGACGCCCGCACCGGCACGCTCTGGCTGACCAACAACGTCGGCTCGTCCGACCGCATCCAGCAGTACGACCTCGACGGCAATCTGCTGTCGGAGTTTGCCGTGTCGATCCCCGGCGGCTACGGCATCGCCTGGGACGCGGCCGACGACACGTTGTGGATCCCCGGCGCTTTCGGCACCAGCGACCTGTTCCAGTACGACAAGGGCGGCAATCTGCTCCAGCGCATTACCGTCCCCGGCCTGACCTCGCAGATTCTCGGCGCCGAGTTCGGCGCCGGCGGCACGCGCTGCACCTACACGCTCAAGAAGAGCAAGCCCAAGGGTGGTTGCGACAATTGCCCCGAGGTGGGCGATCCGTATCGAACGCAGGACGACTGCGAGAATGCCAAGGATTGCCGCAAGAAGGTCAAGACGACGCTGAGTTGCCCCGGCGGCGGCAACGGCGTCTGCAAGCTGGTCGGCAAGAGCCGCCGGTGTGAGTAACCTGACGACTGATGCGTGTTCGCGTTGGTCAGTCGTTCGACCGTCCGTCCTCGTGGCGGTTGGCCGAAGTGAGTCTGTTCTGGAGTCGTAACATGGCGACCTGCGCGGAATGTTCCGCGCGGGCGCATTAGGATGCTGCAACATCGCAGGTGCTTTACGGAGGCTGCCATGTATCGTCGTCGTCGTTCATCGGTACTGGGGTGGGTGGGTACGGTCGGTCTTGCGGTGGCTGCGTTAGCCGCGCCGGCGAATGCGCAGGGTCCACCGAGCATTCTATGGCAGGAAAACGCACGAAGCCTCGTTCGCGGTTTGGCGTTCTGGCCGGACGGGTCGCACGTGGCCAGCGCTGGGGCGAATGGTGACCTCCGCGTGTGGCGATCCTCAGACGGCGAACTCATCCGAACGATCCACGCACATGGGCATGAAGCCTACGCGATCGCGGTTTCGCCGGGCGGAACCATCCTCGCCTCCGGCGGCTCAGACGCGTTGGTGAAGCTCTGGCGCACCGGTACGGGCGAGCTGATCCGCGTGATCGATGCTCGCCTGGGGGGCGTCAATTCCGTTTCGTTTGCGCCGGATTTGGGTGGAGATATCCTCGTGGCCGCCGGAACTGCAACCGGAAAGGCCGGCCTCTGGCGTGTGGTCGACGGCGGGCTCGTGCATACGCTCTCCGGGCATACCGCTGGCGTGAATGCGGTCGCCTTCTCGCCCGATGGCCAGCTTCTCGCGACCGGCAGCGCCGATCAAACCGTGCGACTGTGGCGCGTATCCGATGGCTCGACGGTGCGGACGCTTGCCGGGCACACCTCCGCGGTCTACTCGCTCGCCTTTTCCCCGGATGGGACGTTGCTCGCGTCCGCAAGCGGTGACCGTACCGTCCGGCTGTGGCGCGTATCCGACGGTTCGCCTGCCCACACGTTCCGGGGACACACGGACACGATTAATGCCGTTGCCTTTTCGCCCAACGGCAAGATCGTTGGATCGGCCAGTTCAGACGGCACAATGGCGCTCTGGCGTGTTACGGATGGGGCATTTCTCGAACTGTACACGGCGCCACTCTGCGGCCGCGTCCAGTCACTTCAATTCCCGCGGCGCGGCCAGGTCTTCGCCTATGGTTGCCACTCCGGCACGATCGCCATGGCGCGCAACGTGTGCCCATGCCGGCCGGTGTGCGGAACGAGGGCTCAACTGTCGACGGTTTGCCGCCGCAGTGGCAAAAAGGTCGTGGCCAGACTGAAGAAGGCCGAACCGGCCGCGGAGATCACCTTCACCGTGGACAGCCAGAAGCGACTTGAGGCGATTACGGACGTGAAGGGAAACGCCAAGGTGACCTTTGAACGGCTGGCCCCGGGTTCGCACGTGGTGAATGTATGCGAGCTGGACGCGGGTTGTTGACGCGGGGTGGCACAACGGCATTTGTAGCGTGTCGGCCACCGGCGCCGGTGTGAGTGCCCGCTGTCGTCACGGTCCGCGCAGCCTTCGACTCGCGAGGCGGTCGAAAGCAGGCGGTGCGGGTTACGCTTCTCCGTCGGATGCGGGATCAGGCGGCACTGCGTGCCGGGCGCCGAACTTGTCGAGCCGTTTGGACACGCCGGACGGGCCGATGATGATCAGCGTGTCGCCCGCGCGGATGCGCGTTTCGGGCGGCGGGTTGTAGCGCGTCGTGCCGTCGGCGCTGCGGATGGCCACGATCATCGACTCCGTCCGCTGCCGAAGGGTGGAATGCCTGATGCTCGTGCCGTTCAGGCTTGAACCGGCCCCGACCACGTACTCATCCATCTCCAGTTCGACCCCCTTGGCCGCCACCTCGAAAAAGTCCGTGACGTGCGGGCGCATGAGGATGTCGGCGATCCGGCTGGCGCCGATGAGCTGCGGACAGATGACCCGATTCGCGCCCGCACGGCGCAGTTTGACTTCGGTGTTGGCCTGCTCTGCCCGGGCGACGATCAGCAGGTCGGGGCGCAGACCGCGCGCCGTCAGCGCCACGTAGACGTTGTCCGCGTCGTGCGGGAGCACGCTGACCAGCGCCTTGGCGTGCATCATGCCCGCGCGCAGCAGCGTGTCTTCCTCCGTGGCGTCGCCGATCATGCCGAGCAGGCCGGCACGGGCGATTTCGTCGCCTCGATCGGGCCTGACTTCGATGACGACGACCGACTGGCCAGCCCGATGAAGTTCGTCACCGGCCAGTCTGCCCATCCGTCCGAAGCCGCAGATGACAATGTGATCCTTCAGCCGGCTGATCGCGTGGTCCATCTTGCGACTCCCGAAATGAGCGCGGAGTTCCCCACTGACGAACAAGGCCACCAGAGACGTGAACGCGACGGAGACGCTGATGACGCCCAGCGTGATGACGGCGATGGTCCAGGCTTCCCCCCGGGGACTCAGGTCGATGACTTCGCGGTAGCCGACCGTCGAGAGCGTGATGGCCGTCATGTAGACGGCGTCCATCAGCGACGCGCCTTCCAGGACGACGTAGCCGGTCGCGCCCACGGCAAACACGCCGATCAGCACGACGAGCGACCAGACTAACCGCTGCTGTGGACTCATGCCGGATGGGCGCGGCGGGTTCCGCCGTTCAATGGCGGGGCGGCGCGCGAACACATCCAGCGCCGACGCCGCCGACCCTTCTACGCGCTGGGCGGGGCGGACGCAACGTCATGCGCCGACGCGCCCGGCCGGCCGTGCCCCGCTCGATCGACGCTGACCTGTCCGGCCGGGTCGGCGTTCATGGCTACGCCCGCGTCGAGTTCGATTGCGGCCGCGCTGCGAAGGTCAAGGACATTGAGCGCAGGGTCGACACACGATCTACGCCTGCGCGCTCGAAGCGGAGTGTTAGCCCGCCCGCGGTAGACACCCCGCGGCTACCGTTCTGCCCCGGCGATCCGGCGCGAATACGCCAGCCCCACCCCGCGCAGGCACAGGTCGGGCACGACGTTGTCCAGAAAATCGCAGTGCGGGGCCAGCAGGACCGCGTCGCCGCCGGTGGCGACGGTCTGCGGCCAGTGGTTGATCTTCGTCGCGTAGGCTTCAACCAACCCGCGGACCGCGCCGCACAGGCCGCGGCATACGCCGTTCTGCATCGCCTCGCGCGTGCTGCGCCCGATCGGGTCTTCGGGAATCTCCACCGGCACGTCCGGCAGTTGCGCGGTGTGATCCCGCAACGCGGCAAGCTGGAGCTTGAGGCCGGGCAGAATCGCCCCCCCCTGAAACACGCCGTCGTCGTCCACCAGATCGACGGTGACGGCCGTTCCGAAGTCGATCACGACGCAACTGTGCTTGAGCCGCTCGTACGCCGCCGCGGCGTTGCACAGTCGATCGACGCCCACCTTGAGCGGCTCGGCGAGCGCTACGTCGATCGGCAGCGCCACCTGCTCGCCGATGACCAGCGCGGTGCGATCGATCAGCGTCTCTATGCGCTCGCGCACCTTCTCCAGTGCCGACGGTACGACCGACGAGACCACGGCAGCCGCAGGCCGCCCGCGCGGCATGGAACGCGCCAGCGCCTCGAACGCATCGTCAAACGCGCCCATGTCGCCGGTATCGACACGCACCACGGCCGCCACCTGCCCATCCGCCCAGATCGCCAGCGCAGTCCGCGAGTTGCCGATCGCAATGATGGTGACGGGCGCCTCCGGGTCGAAATCAGGTGGGATCATGATCATTCGTGGTGTCTCGCAAGTGAGGAGGCTCCGGCAATATGACGGCCGGCGGTTCGGCGCGTGGCTTCGGCATGTGCGTTTTCCCGCACGCCTGCCACAGCCGTTCCAGCACCGCGCTCAGCCCGAAACCCGTCACCGCACTAACCGCGATGACCGGCGTTCCGATCACCTCAGCCAGTTCGTCCGCCAGGATTTCTCCCTCGGGAATGTCGATCTTGCTGGCCGCCACGATTTCCGGCGTTCCGGCCAGCTCGGTGCTGTACTGCTCCAACTCGCCGCGGACGATCTCGTAGGCCCGCTGCGGCGTTGTATCGGTGGCCGCGCCGCCAGCGTCGACCAGGTGAAGCAGCACGCGCGTCCGCTCGATGTGCCGCAGGAATTCATCGCCCAGGCCGGCGCCGGTGTGGGCGCCTTCGATCAGCCCCGGGATGTCAGCCAGTACCAGCCGCCGGCCATTCGAGAGTTCCGCGATGCCGAGGTTCGGCTCTTTCGTCGTAAACGGGTACGCCGCGATCTTCGGCCGCGCCCGCGACACACGCGAGAGGAACGTGCTCTTGCCGGCGTTGGGCATGCCGATGATGCCGACGTCGGCGATGAGCTTCAATTCCAGCCGCAGCCGCCGCTCCTGAGCCGGCTCGCCCGGCTCGAACTCCATTGGCGTCCGGTTCGTCGCGCTGGCGAAGCGGCGGTTGCCGCGCCCGCCCTTGCCGCCGCGGGCGATGCAGACGGACTGACCGTCTTCCACCAGGTCGACCAGCAAAATCTCGGTCTCGGCGTCGTAGACGAGGGTGCCGGGCGGAAGGTTGATGTACAGGTCCGTGCCGGACTTGCCCGTGCACTCCTTGCCGGCCCCCGGCTGGCCGTTCTTCGCTTTCCAATGGTGCGTACCGGCGAAATCGAGCAGCGTGTCGATGCCCGCGACCGCACGCAGGTACACGCTCCCCCCATGTCCGCCGTCGCCGCCGTCCGGGCCGCCCTTCGGCTCGAACTTCTCGCGCCGGAAGCTGACGCACCCGCTGCCGCCTTTGCCCGAACGCACGAAGATTTCAGCCGAATCGACAAGCATGACGCACGCGCATCTTACGCTAGACTGAAGGCCGGCAAAACAACGTGCAGCACCGGGGCCGCATCAGCATGCACCGGCGTGGCACGGGCTTCCGGCCCGTGATTCCACCCGCCCGCACCGCGCAAACAAAAACCGCGCGGCCGGACGATGGTGACTCGACAGCCGCGCGGAGCGTAGCAGGTTGAACCGGCCGAAGCGGACTCAGTTGGCCGAGGCGGCGGGAACCACGTCGACCTTGCGGCCGCGAAAGCGGACCGTGCCCTCCGTCAGGGCGAACAGCGTGTCGTCACGGCCGCGACCGACGTGCCGGCCGGGCTGGAACCGGGTTCCGCGCTGCCGCACGATGATCGTACCGGTGACGACCGCCTCTTCAGAAAAACGCTTCACGCCCAGGTATTTGGGGTTGCTGTCCCGTCCGTTGCGGGTTGAACCCTGTCCCTTCTTATGAGCCATCGTATATCTCCGTCCAGCCCCGGCTGCGTCGATCCGCCGCCGGTCAGCCGCGTTTGAAAGTCTGTCACAAGGCCGTTTGCGCGCTTACCGCATGACCCACTCGCGCTTCGTCCGCACCGGCGTGGCCAGCACGCGCGTCTTCGGATCGCCCGGCAGCTTGTATGACACCGCGAGCGTCCGCCGTAGCGTGAAGAACCGCGGGTTCGATTCCGACTCATCGCGCGACGCGTCAAACGCGGGGTTCGTCACCCGCTCGACCCGGCCGGCGGCGCCGGACGCGTAAATCGTAAAAGCGTTCGCCTCAGGGTCGAAGTTGCGGAAGATCGCCACCGACGTGCGCGCGTTTCCGTCGCCTTGCAGCAGCGGGCCGGTCACGTCGCGCTGGGCGGCGATGAAGGGGAACTCCTTCACGTGCCGGGCTTTGACCTCGTCAAAGACACGCGGCGGGATATCGCTGCCGGCATCGACCGTCTGAAGCGAATCCGTCACGAGTGCGAACGACGGGTAGAATTCGACATCCCGCCCGGTCTCGTTGGTGACGGTATAAAGCACGTACCAGAAGATGGTCGGCTTGGCCTCGCCCGGCAACTGGACCTCGATCCGCTGCGGGTCGTGGAAGTCGAACTCCAACTGCCAGTCCGACGCCGCGACGCCCACCACGGGCTGCCCCCACGCCGTACCGGCGAACAGCAGCCACACCCCCAATCCGATTGTGGATCGCGTGTTCATAAGCCCCGGAATGTAGCGTGGACGCCCCTCCTGTCAACCGCGCTCGCACCATCCCCGACGCACCGAACAGAAACCGACATCACACGACCCCATGACCCAGACAGCCCCGGGCGACCAAACAGCCCGGCTGAGCACGGGGTCGGCGGGGCAGAGCGTCGCCACTCCAGCCCGCCCGCAAATGCGGCGCGTTACGCCGGCCGATCCGCGGAGACTGTACAACCAAGCAGCCGCGTGCGCCGCCCACCGACCGGTTTGAGCGGGTGCCGCGGCGCGTCCGCCCAGCCCTGCCTGTGTCGAGGCTGCGGGGGGGGCGGCCCAACGCGTGCAGTTATGGGACTTTTGCGTCAGCCTCTTTTGGGGAGCGTCGTCGTCACCCGCCGGCGGACACTTGGTGCAGTCGTACAATCGCCGTCGTACGGATCCAGCCCCTTGTCTACAGCGCGGATTCGTCGACTGTCTACGAAAGGAAGAGTCATGTTCATCGCCCGCTACCCGCGGCGGACGCGCCTGATGGCGTCCGGTGGGGCACTTGTCCTGTTGTCCTTCACCCTGGCCGCCCAACCCATCATCTGTGCGGCGCCGGCCAGCCTGGGACCGGACGGGCAGCCCGGCTTCAACGACAACTTCTCCGACCGAGACGCCATCGTGCGGGAAATCGAGGAGGCCGACATCGTCAAAGTCGTCGACGGCCACCTGTACCTGGCCAACCCTTTCAAGGGGCTGCGCATCATCGATGCGACAGACGTGACCGCGCCCGTCCTGCGCGGGGGCGCGACCCTCGGCGGCCGCGGCGTCGAACTCTTCGTCCGCGACGATCTGGCCTTCGTGTTCACGGCCGCTGACTACTTCACCTGCGCCGGCGACGCGGTCGGCTTCGAAGGCGGCGAGTTCGACGAACTGCTCAACCCCGACTACGAGGGCAGCCGGCTGTGGGTGGTGGACATCTCAGACAAAGATGCGCCCCAGGTCGTCAGCACGTTCGACTTCGCAGGTTTCATCTCCGCTACGCGCCGGGTCGAGGACGTCATCTACGTTGCCGGTGACATCGTCGACGGCGCCGGCGGGGATGACGGCGATGGCGGCGACAACGAGAACGATAACGGCAGCGACAACGGCAACGACAACGAAACCGGCGATAACGACAACGATAACGGCAGCGATAACGGCAGCGACAATGACAATGGCGACGGCGAAAACGGAAATGACAACGACAACGACGGTGGGGACAGCGGCAACGACAACGAGAGTGGCGACGTGATCGACGACGAACCCCTCCCCGCGGCCGGCGTCTTCGTCACCTCCATCAACATCGCCGATCCGCAGAACATCACCGAGGTTGAGACCATCGCCTTCGGCGGCAGCGCGCTCGACATCCACGTGTCATCCACGGCCCTCTACGTCTTCGGCGCCGATCCGGAACTCGACGAAACCACGCTCGTCTCCTACGTCGACATCCGCGACCCCGGCGGCGACATCGTCCGGCGCGATCAGTTCCGCGTACCCGGGTTGGTGGAAGACCGCTTCTTCGTGGATGAATACCAGGGCGTCTTCCGCATCGTCACCGAAGAGTTCAACTACAACACCTTCCGCACCGTCGTCGCGCTCTATACGTACGACGCCATCGACCCGGACGCGATCACGCGGCTGGCGGACCTGACCATCGTCACGGATGAGTCGCTGCGCGCCGTGCGCTTCGACGGCCCCCGCGGTTATGCCGTGACGTTCGTCCAGATCGACCCGCTCTTCGTGCTGGATCTGTCCAACCCGGCCGCGCCGAAGGTCTCGGGCGAGCTGGAAGTACCCGGCTGGAGTACGCACCTGGAGCCGCTCGGTGATCGCCTCATCGGTGTCGGCTTCGACGACACCAACGGCTTCCGCCCGGCCATCGCCCTCTATGACGTGTCCGACCCGTCGAAGCCTGCGCAGCGCGACCGCATCATCCTCGGCGACCGCGGCCGCTACGACACCACATCCGAGGCGACGGTGGACGAGAAGGCGCTGAAGATCATCGAGGAGGCCGGCCTGATCCTGCTGCCGTTCAGCACCTACGACAGCGACCTGGGCGAATACGTCGATTCGCTGGCGATGATTCAATTGACCTCCAGCCTGCGCCAGCGCGGCAGCATCGACCACCGCGGCCTGGTGCGCCGGTCCGACCTGCTGGACGACCACGTTTGGGTGCTGTCCGACGTCGCGTTTCAGACGGTCAACATCGACGACCTAGACGCGCCGAAATCGGAAGCGACGATCGACATTGCCGCGGAACAGGAACTGCTCGATGCCGGCCTGAGCGCCTGCGTGGATTCCGCGCGGTTCCACGGCACGGAGTTCGACGGCTTCTTCAACGGCGGCTTCTGGGGCGACACGTTCTTCGACCCCTGCGGCCTGCTGACGCCGCTTTTCCTGTTCAGTCTGATCTTCGGACTGGTAACGCTCAAGACGCGGAGGCCCCCGCCGAACGGCGATCGATGAGCCGCACGACGGGGCGGCGCTGCTCGGCTTCAACCCGGGCACGCGAAACAACCATGCAGACACCCTGCGCGGCGGAGGCGCTGGCGCCGAGCGCTATCCCTCCGCCGCCAGGATGCGGCAGAAGTCGTACTGGAGCTTCTTGTAGGGAATGCTCGTGCCCGGATAGTCATTGAACAGGATGGCGAAGGCCAGCTCCCGCCCGGCGTTCGTCGTGACGAAGCCGGCCAGCGTGCGCACGCCGCGCATGGTGCCCGTCTTGGCGCGGACCCGGCCTTTCAGCTCGGGCATGTTGTCTTCGAGCGATCCGTCGACGCCCGCGATCGCGAGCGCATCGAGGATGATCTTGCCATCCTCATGCTGCTTCGCCCACACCAGCGTACTGGTCAACTGTCGCGCCGTGCAGCGGTTGTCGCGGCTCAGCCCGGACCCGTCCGCGACGATCAGCCCGCCGACATCCACACCCGCCCGGTGCAGCGTATCCACGACTGCCCGCTCACCCGTGCGCCACGACCCGATCGGCGAGCCGTTGTGCCGCCGGGACCATTCGTATCCGGCTCGTTTGATGACGCACTCGGCAAAGAAGTTCTGGCTGTTCTTGCCGATCCGCTGAAAGGCCTCGGCCAGCGATGTCTTGTGAACCGCGACCACGTCCAGAGAAGGCGGCACAGACCCATCCGAGCGCCGGAGCCTGCCCTGTGACAGGGAGTTGGATACGTCAATGCCCGCCGAACGCAGCGACGCTCGCAGCGAGGCCGCCGTCAGCAGCCCGGGATCGGGAAAGGATACCGGCGAAAACGGCCACGCCTTCGCGCAAACGCCGCTGATCCGGTACTCCGGCGTATCGTGCTGATGATAAAGCGTCGGCTGTCCGCCCGTGCCGGTAACGCACTCGTTGATGATCCGCACGACGTCGTTGGGGGGGTGGATCGACCAGCGGGCGGGGGCGCCCACGCGGTCGCCCGGCAGCGCCGTGATCTCAACGCAGTTGTCGTTGAAGTTGAGCGCTCCGACAGGGGCGGCGTACCACTGGCCCAGATCCTCCGCCTCCCACGACGGGTGCAGCCACTGGCGATCAAAGATCGCGTCGTCGATCACGACTCCGCCGCTCAGTTCCGTGATGCCGCGCTGTTTGAGCGCCGCCGCCCAGCGGCTGAACTCGGTGGTGACGGCTTCCCCCCGCGCCGCGCAGAGACGCTCGTCGCCAAGCCCCGGGTCGCCGTCGCCGACGATCACCAGGTGCTGCTTGTCTACCGCGCAGACCGTCTGAAACGTGAACCCCGCTCCAAGCGTCTCCAGCCCGCCGGCCATGGTGAAGATCTTCTGCGTGCTGGCCGGCACCATCGCCTCCTCGGCGCGGTAGTCGAACTGAACGGCTCCGGTCGCTGGATCGACGACGAAAGCGGAGATGCGCACGCCCGGGTGGGGGGGGCGGTCCAGCAGGCCGCGCAGCTTCGCAGCATACGGCGCCTCAGCCCGCGCCGGCGCCGCGAGCAGCAGTGCCGCGACCAGCAGGAGCGCCGCAACCAGCCGCGTCGCCGCAACCCGCCGCGATGTCGCGATCAGCCGCGGTGTCGCGATCAGCCGCGATGTCGCGATCAGCCGCGGTGTCGCGATCAGCCGAGTCGTTGCATGCCGCCGGACGGTCGGCGGCTCGTGACTCGCGGTCAAGCCTGTCATCTCGTCAGTTCCAGCCGCCAGTGCCCGCCACGATTGTCTGCAATGTTTCCGGATCAGACTGCACATGGCCAGCATATCGGCGCAAAGCCCGCCATCGACTTGAGGTCATCCAGCCACCCCGACCAGCCGCCGACCCCAGACCATTCCCGCCCCCCGCCTCCGACAGACCCGCGCGCGTAACACCACGCTCACAACTTAGAAGGCCCGGCCCCCTCTCTTCCCTTCTCACGTTCTTACCTTCATACCCTCTTTCTCCTGGCCTCCGCGCCGCTGCACGACAGCCCCCTATGGCACGTCCCGCAAGCTCGTGATCGGCGAAAACGCCGTGGGCAGCGCCTCGATGCGCGTCACCGTCCATCCCGCGCTGCGCCGACCCAGCGTCAGCCGCCACCGGCTCGGTACGTCGTGCTCGATCGCCTCCGGCGTGCTGATCCGGCACATGACGTGAAACGTGGCGATCGCCTCCTCGCCATTGACCTCCACCCGCAGATCGCTCAAGCGCGGATCCTCCGGCCGATACCGGCTCAGCGCCTTCTCGATCCGGGCGATCATCGCCAGTCGATCATACCCGTCCGCCTCGAAGTGGATGTCAAGGTGATCGCGGATGCCCGCGATGTCGCCCTCCTCCGTCAGCCGGGCCAGTTCGTGGCACAGGTCGATCGCCTGCTCGCGCGGCGTGACCGCCATGGACTGCACGATAAACAGCCCGACGGTCAGGATCCACACCGCGATCATGGCGTAGCGCTGGCCCGGCGTGCGACCCGCGTACCACAGCCAGGTCGTCGCCATCAGCGGCAGCAGCATCACGGCCGCGAGTTTCAACGGGCTTTCGAACAGGATGGCCGACATGGGGTCCGATTCCGTGTGCGGCGTCGCAACCGGCCGCCCCCCGCCGCGAGGCCACGGAGGGAGCGTTACGGGACGCCGCCCGCCATCGGCGGCTGATAGCGCGGCACGGGGCCGAACAGCCGCTGCGATTCGTTGAGTATATGCACGACGCGGCGCGGATCGCGCGTAGCGACGAACTCGCCTGACAACTCCGCACGAGTAAACAGGGCGTGACCGCCGTTCAGACGGCGCATCGGCGTCAGGAACACCCGCTCCACTTCGCCGGTCAGCTCGTCGCCGTCGCGACTTTGGCGAAAAAACACCGAGCCGGCTCCCTCGAACGCCGCGCCCGAGCCGCCGTCCGTGATGAAATAGCTGACCGCGCCGTTGATCTGGTCGCGCTCGGCCACGGTCGTACCGGGCATGGAGGTCCAGAGGCTGCGGATGTGGATGATCTGCGTCAGCCGCGACCCGCCCGCCACGGCCGGGTCATGCGTTCGCCGCAGCACCACGTCCACGTCCCCCCCAGCCGTCACGCGGTAGTACGCCTCCTCGAACGCTTCACGGTAGGAAGCCGCGTCGCCGGCCGCGCGAAAGTCCACGATCTCGAAACGCGACGTCGGTTCGCCGCAGCCGCCGGCGAGGATCAGGCCCGCCAACGCAAGCATCAGCGCGCGGCCCTGGCTCCCGGCGGCGTTCGCAATGAGATCAAGCGTTGGTGAGGTGAATCGCCTGCGGTTCGTCTGGGGAGCGTTGCGACGCATGAGCCGGAATGTAGTCTGCCGGAACAGTTTGTACCACTCGCCGGCACCCGAGGAACGCGATGCGTAATCGGGACGACGCCAGTTGACTCGACCGCGCCGACCTTTCAAGAATCCTGAAACCCCCGCGGCGGCGGGGTGCCGTTTTTGAATCGCTGCCGCCTCCACCTATAATCCGGCTTGAGCCGTTCCGAAGCCGCGTTCGGAGCCGTCGAGCCTGGAACTTGCCACACCGTGAATCCACCCTCCCATCCACCTGATGCCGACGCTGTGCCTGCCGGGACCGAGTTCTGGCGGCTGGGCGTCGTGTCGTATCTGAACTCGCGGCCGCTGGTCCACGGGCTCGATGCCGACCCGGCCGTTGCGCTGCACTTCGACGTGCCCTCCCGGCTGGCCGTACGGCTGGACGACGGGTCGGTGGATGCGGCGCTGGTCCCGGTGGTGGACCTGGCGGCCCCGCATCGCAAGTGGAAAGTGATATCGGACGCCTGCATCGGCTGCGACGGCGAGACGCTGACCGTGCGCGTCTTCTCCCGCGTGCCGCCGGAGCGGGTTGCGCGGATCTTCGTCGACGGCGACTCGCACACGTCGGTCGTGCTGGCCCAGTTGATCTGGCGGGAGCTGTACGGCCGGCCGGTGACGGTCACGCCGCTGGCGGACGCGCCGGCCGACGCCGCGGCCATCCTGCTGATCGGCGACAAGGTGGTCACGTCCAAGCCGATCGACTTCGAGATCGAGACGGACCTGGGCGCCGCGTGGAAGTCCCTGACGGGGCTGCCCTTCGTGTTCGCCACCTGGGCCGCGGACGCTGCTACGGATACCGCACGGCTCGGCCGGCGGCTGGAGGCCGCTCGCGACGCGGGCGTGCGCTGCGCGTCGGTCATCGCCGAAGACGTTGGCCCGGGCATGGGCTGGCCGGTGGCCACGGCGCGGCGATACCTGACCGCGCGGCTGTCGTTTACCATGACGCCGCGGCACGTGCAGGGGATGCGCCGATTTCTGGAACTGGCGGTGCGGCACCAGCTTGTGCCGGCCGCACTGGAGTTGAGTTTCGCATGAGCCCGGCCACCGCCTTCGCCCCACGACCCGCGGCCGCGTCGCGCCTGTCCGACGCCGACGCCCTGAGCCTGTATTTCGATGCCTCCATTCACGACCTGGGCCGCCGCGCCCACGCCGTGACAATGGAGAAGCACCCCGAGCCGTATCGCACCTACGTCGTCGATCGCAACATCAACTACGCCAACTGGTGTACGGCCAAGTGCATCTTCTGCAACTTCAAGGCCGATCCGCCCGACATGAACTCGGGCCGCAGGGACTTGCCCGACGGCTACGTCCTCAGCTTTGACGAGATTGCCGCCAAGATCGAAGAACTGATCAGCATCGGCGGTACGCAGGTGCTCATGCAGGGCGGGCTGGTGCCGGCCGACATCCTGCCGTTCAGTTGGTACACCGACCTGATGCGGTTCATCAAGTCGAATTACCCCGGCATCCACATCCACGCCTTCAGCCCGCCCGAGATTCACGCCCTGCACGAGATCTTTGACATGCCGGTGCGCGAGGTGCTGCTGCGCTTGCAGGATGCCGGGCTGGATACCATCCCCGGCGGGGGGGCGGAGATCCTCTCGGATCGCGTCCGCGAGAGAATCGCGCAGGGCAAGACGACCGTCGATCAGTATCTGAACGTGATGCGGCAGGCGCACCTGATCGGCATGCGCACCAGCATCACCATGATGTTCGGCCACATCGAGACGATCGAGGAACGCGTCGAGCACCTGCGCCGCATCCGCGATCTGCAGGACGAAACCGGCGGTTTCACCGCCTTTATTCTGTGGACGTTTCAGCCCGGCGACACGCCGCTGGGCCGCGTGAAACCGTTCGCCCCGGACGAAGACGCCCGCCCCGACGGCAAGCACCTCGTACTGGCCGACGCCAGCGAGTACCTGCGCATGCTGGCCCTGTCGCGCGTGTATCTGGACAACATCGACAACATCCAGTCAAGCTGGGTCACGCAAGGGCCGAAAGTCGGGCAGTTGGCCCTGTTCTACGGCGCCAATGACATGGGCTCGGTCATGATGGAAGAAAACGTCGTCTCCGCCGCTGGCACGACGTTCCGACTCGCCGAACAGGATCTGCGCCGCCTCATCACCGACGCCGGCTGGACGCCCCAAAAACGGAACTGCTACTACGAACCGATCGAGTGACGATCCCCACGTGGGGGTCCACGTTCTTACCTTCTTACCTTCTTACCTTCTTACCTTCT
>CAZYLK010000035.1:0-9488 GCA_964648365.1 uncultured Phycisphaeraceae bacterium | reverse complement strand
ACCTTCTCACCTTCTTACCTTCTCACCTTCTTACCTTCTCACCTTCTTACCTTCTCACCTTCTTACCTTCTTCCTCAAATCCGGCTGATATGCTCCGGCGTCTCTCGCATCACCTGCTCGGCCGTGTGCGCGTAGCGCTGGACCACCGTCGCAATGGCTGCTTCTTCACTCTCGCCCTTGTTCGCCTCCAGCAGCGGACCCTTCAGCACCAGGGCGTAACGGAAGTTGCCGCGCGGGATGACGAAACCTTGAAGGATGTCCACCTTGGCGCGCAGCGCGATCCGGATGGGGCCGGACAGGAAGTGTCGCGGCTGACCGAACAGCGACGCCTCGTGTGTGCTCTGGTTGGGATGGCGCGTCCGGACCGAGTCGATCGCGCTGCCGAGCACGTAGCCCTCTTGCAGGCAGCGCAGGATCTTGCGCGGATACGTGTCCGTGAAGAATATGCGCAAATGCCGGAACTCGGGAAAGCGGCGCCGATAGCGATCCTGCACGTACCGCCGCAGGCCGCTCTCTGCCCGATCGCGCACGCCGGCCACCTTGTAGCCCAGCAGCGACAGCATGATCCCGCCGATGTGATGAGCCCCGTGATGCGCGAGCGCGACGTAGACCCCGCCATGTCGCTGCAGCGAATTGTCCAGCGGTTCGCGCGGCTCGATGGAAAACAGCGACGCGACGCGCCCGGGCGGCAGGCATTCGAGGATCAGCTCGAACAGCTTGTCGCACCGCGCGTGCATGAAGTACTCGCGGCAGTGGCGCCGTTGCCGGGCCGCCGGCATTCCATCCGGGTGGATGTGCCCCACGGCCTGGCGAAATCGCCGTCGGCGCTTGTGGTTGACGCACCATTCGAGCGTGCCGAACGCGCGGCCGAGCAGGTAGCACCCGCGCAGCCCCAGCCCGGCGACCACCACGGCCATGACCGCCCGCACCGCCGTGTAAGAAAACCGCGCCCACACTCCCGGGTCGACCGGTGGCTCTGCGTCGGCCTTCGCCGGCTCCACGGCGGCTGGGATGGTCACTGCCTGCGTCACGTCTTACTCATCGCGACTGAACGTCCGCTCTGAAACTTACCTCGTCACACCGGCCGCGCCACCCGCGGCTTCCGCCGGTCCGTAGCGTCGATTTCCGCGATGCCGATGGCCGGATCATGCGGGAACGCCAGCCGCAACCCGGCGCCGGCACAACGATCGAGCACCGCGCACTTCTCCTCGATCGTGCGTAACGGTTCATTGTCATACGCCATCACCCACGCCGGCGGAAGATGGCCGGACGTGGGGAACATGTCGCCGACGAAAAGCAGCGGATGCTCCGGATCGTCGAAGCAGGGCAGAAGCTGGGCCGGCGTGTGGCCGTGCGAAAGCTCCCATGTGACGCCCGGGATCGCACAGGCCGGGGCGTCGCCCTCCACGAGTTGCAGCTTCGGCGAGGATTCCAGTCCCGCAAAGTCGCTGGGCACAAAGGACGCTCGATCCTTTAAGAGCGGCGTCTGTGCGTGCTGCCAGTGACGGCGATGCAGCCAGTGCGTTGCGCTCGGATACCTCAACCGCGTCGGACCGCCGGGCGCTTCGGCCCAATCCAGCAGGCCGCCGTTGTGATCGAAGTGCAGATGGGTCACGACGACGTCGGTGACGTCGTCCGCGGTCAGCCCCTGTTCGGCCAAGGCTCGCTCGATAGCGGCGTCGTCCGGCTCGATGCCGTACCGGCCGGCCGCGTCCGGATCCCACTTGTTTCCCGTTCCGCTGTCGACCAGGATGACGCGGGTCATCGACGCATCCACCGCCAGCAGCGACCGCGTGGCCAGGCGTATGCGATTGAGGTCGTCCGGCTCAAAGAGCCGGGTCCACAACACCCGGGGCACGACGCCGAACATGGCGCCGCCGTCGAGCCGCATGTATCCGGTGACAATCGAGCGGACCTGGTACCGTCCCACGCGGAGCATGTCGAAAGTGTACGCGCCCGTCGTCGCCCGTACACCGGCGAGGCCGGCAATAAAAAAAGCGACGCGGAGCGACAGTTGTCACTCCGCGCCGCCGATTCTTCAGGGACAGCTCCCGGCACGGGCGCATCGCTACGCAACGTGCTGCGGCTGCCCTCGGGAGAGCTTACTCGGCGACGTTGCCGTCTTCCCACAGATCGAAGACGCCGTCGTTGTCCAGCAGGAACTCGATGCCCTGCTGAACGGCGGTGTTAACCAGCAGCTGCTGCCAGTTGATGCCGAGGCAGCCGCCACCGAGCACCATTCCGCCAGTGAGCAGCGTCAACGCTACGCTCTTCAAACTCTTCTTACCCATTAGGATTCGACCTCCTTACGAAGAATCTCGCGAACTCACCTGCCCGACACCGGCCGAACAAGCTTTCGATTCGCTCTTGACTATTCCGGATCCCGCAGGCACGCCGCGCCGACGTGTCGCCTGCATTCCGCGTCGCGGTGACGCTCTATCCGGAACTGAACCACAAAAAACGCCAAACCTGCCGCCCGGCCGTCGTGAAACGTTCACGCGACGAACGACGCTCTGACTGATCAATCGCCGGATGGCAAACTCTTGGATACCCTCAGAATCGCCGGATTCGCAGAACCGCGGACGACGCCGCACGATCGAGGGCGACAATGCTGTACGAAACTTCCGACTCGCTGCACGACGGTCGATCGCCGTCGTCCTTCCAACCTCCGCGCCATGCCCGGATCGTGCGCCGACGTTCCGGTGAGGTTAGGCCCATTATCGGGAAACGACGGACCGCGCCATTAACGAATCCCAAGACATCATCCTGAAAACGGGGTAGGACGCACACGCTCCAACCCGCCGGTTCAGAATTCAGGCGGGAACTTTGCCAGACCGCACCCGGCTTGTCAAGCGCAATCCGAGCCTCCGACACCGCAAATCTTCCCCAAAAATCAGTAGGCACTGAAAAAAATAAAGCCTATGCGGCAAAACCGCCGCTCCTGCAATATCAGACGGGGTCGACCATTCCGGTCACTTGCCCTCGGCCTACAATGGTCGTCGTCTGATAAGGCCCGGCTGCGGCCGAGTCGGACGTTTGAGCCGCAAGAGCCAGACTCATGGAGATACGCACCGTGACGGGGATCATCTGTACTGAAATGAAACGAGCCGCGGCCGCGCTCAGGCGCGTCGCCGCGGCCCACGTGACTCGGCCGGCCTGCGCGGCAACGCTGTCGCTCGCGGCGGTCGTCGGCGGCTGCACAAACGGGGGCATCGTCATTCCGAATCTGAATCAGCCGCCAACGGCCGATGCCGGCGTGCCCAGAAACGCCGTGCTCGGGCAGCGCGTCTACCTCGATGGACTCGCCAGTGCTGATCCGGACGGCGACACCATCAGCTACCGCTGGAGTTTTGTGGACGGCCCGACCGGCGTCTTGCTCGAAGACGCCGGAACCGCGTTGCCGAGCTTCGTTCCCACGGTGAACGGCATTTACGAGTTTGCCCTGGTCGTCGATGACGGCCGCGCCGTCGTCGACCGGGACACAACCCTCGTCATCGTCGGGTCGACGGATGCCGAACCGGACTGCCCCCGCGCCGACGCAGGCTCAGACGTGACGGTGGATGAGGGATCGGGTCTGGTCACGCTTATCGGCGCCGCCTCGACCGACCCCGGCGGTGGAGCGCTGTCCTACGCATGGAGGCAGCTTCCTTCTGAGGGCGCCCCCAGCATCACCTTCTCCGATCCGACCGTCGCCTCCCCGTCGTTCGATGCGCCGCTGGTTGCCGGCGACGTGGTCCTGCTGTTCGAACTCGTCGTCACCAATGCGGCCCAGTGCGGCCGCGCCGCTACCGTCAGCGTCTCCGTGCGTGACGTGCCCGAGTCGACCGCCTGCGAGGTCGACGCCGATTGTCGCGATGCCCTGTTCTGCAACGGGCTGGAAGCGTGCGTGGACGGCGCGTGTGTCGCGGGCGAGTCGCCCTGCAATGAAGCCCAGGTGTGCAACGAGGATCAGGATAGCTGCGACGCGCCTGGCGGTCAGAACCGCGCCCCGATCGCGAACGCCGGTCCGGACCAGACGGCCGAGCCGGGAGATATCGTCTCGCTCGACGGAGGCAATTCGTCTGACCCCGACAACGACCTGCTGGCCTACCTGTGGGTCCAGACGTCCGGCCCGCCGGTGACGCTGGCGGGCTCCGACACGTCCACCCCGACGTTCACCGCGCCGCAGGTCGATGGCGCCGAGCAGGTGGTGCTGCAACTGCTGGTCAGCGACGGGGCGCTGACCAGCGAACCGGATGAGGTCGTCGTCAACGTCCTGCCGCCGGGACAGGACGACGACGTGCGTATCGAGGGCACGTGGACGGGCGCGGCCGACAGCGTCCGCGTCGAGCTGGGCTGGCAGTTCCCCGACGGGTCGCGGCCGGCGCCCACGACGACCGACTGGGGCACGTCCGGCATGACGGCCGTGTCGTGGCCGCGCGACTCGGTGCCGGCCGGGCTGCACTGGCTGACCTTCGGGTTCGAGTCCTTCTCGAACACGACGCCCTACTTCGCCGATGTGCGCTACAACGTGGACTTCCTCGGCTACAGCTTCGGATTCCAGGACAACATCGTGACCGGCACCGCCCGCGGCATCGCCCTGGACGTGTCCGCCGGTGAGGCCCGCGTCGTCTACAATGCTTTCCTGCCGGCGGACGAGCCGGGCGCCGGCGAGCCGACCGACCTGCCAGTCGTGGAGGTGCAGGTAGGCTGGCGCGACGCGACCGGGCTGGTGCGCGGCGAGGTATCGCTGCAGCGATCGGGCGCCGCGCCGGTGACGGGGTTCAGCAGCGACTGGGGCGAGTTCGGCTTCGCCCGCATCGTGATTCCCGCGGGCACGACGCTCGCTGATGGAACGTATACGCTGACGTTCGACCTCCAGAGCATCAGCAACCAGGAGACGCACTTCGCGGACGTGGTGTATCAGGTTCGATTCCCGAGCTATCTGTTTGATTCGCCGCCCGAGTTGCGGACGCTGTCCACCGGGACCGAATATACGATTATCCTGGAAGCGTCGGGCGGCGTCGTGACCGAGACCGCCAACGGCTGGCTGGATTGAATGATTGAACCGCACGAACTGGACACGATGCTGGGCGGGGCGTGGCACCCCGATCTGCATCCGTTCTGTCTGCGCTGCGGCTATGACCTGACCGGCAGCGTGTCGGACCGCTGTCCGGAGTGCGGCGGCGCGTTCAGCCGGCGGCAGATCGAGCGCGAAGCCTACGCGATCAAGAGCCGCATCCGCCAGTTGGAGTTCGTGCCCGACGTCGTCAGCGCCGCCTTCCGCCTGGCCGCGGTGGGGGCGCTGGTGACCATTCCCATTATTGTCTTCAATGCGAAGTTCGGCATCGTCCTGCCGATCCTGTGTCGTAATCTCGCCCGCCTGTGCGGGGGCCTGAGCTTTTTACTGGTGCTCAGTTCGTTGCAGGTCTTGCGCCTGCCGCCCTGGGCGCGGGCGCGCATGAAGCAGCCGGTCGACTTCTCCCGCGTCGCGATCACCATCCTGCTGGCCATTACCCAGTTCGCCGCGTCGATCCTGATTCCATAGCGCCGCGACGCCGGTCGCAAGCGCGGCGCCGCCTGCAGCGGTGCGTCGCGCATTTCGCCCGTTCCACGCGACATGCGCCAACTCTGCGCCGGTGTCGTGCCGGGAACGTGGCACGCGCAATCCACACATTCAACCCCTGTACACCGATTGAGAACCGGCGCCACACAGCGAACCCGATCGCGATGACTCGTTGTGCGGCCGCGCCACGCCCACGTCGGAGTCGCCGCGACCCGGAATGCCGTCGCCGTAAGCGCCCCCTTCACGCAACCAAAACGGAATCTTGTCCGATTCCTGCCAGAGATTTATTCAAGCGAACACCGGAGTCTAACAATCACCGGTTCTTATAACTGGCAGGGAATTACGGCCCGCAGGTGATGTCCTGCGATATAGCCGGGCAGTTCAGGAGGAGAAGGGTGTGTTCACCGCTCTGATGCTTGTATTTGGCCTTGGCCTTGCCGTTCGGCTTGACGCGCATGACGCGGTGGTCGCCGTTGTTGGTGAGCGTCAGTTCCGCGCCCGGCTCCAGGGCAGACTTGAGCTTGGCCTTTATCTTGCCGTCACGGCACGAGCCCTTGAGCGTGCGAATGGAATCGCAGTCGATTGCCGGCTCATCCTCCGGGATGCCGAATCGAACGTAGTCGAATGCGGATTCACTGTCGTCGCAAGCGGCGCGGACGCCCCAAATGATGAAGGAATCGGCGGTCGGGTATTGCTTGTCCGGCCGCTCGGCGACTTGGACGCTCCCGTCGATCGACCACTCGTACCAGTGCTCGCCATAGATATCGAGTCTGAACGCATGGGCGCTCCGTCTCAAATCGATCCAGTGGGCATCGAAGATGTCATCGAAAAAGCGCACCTGGTCGTGCGCGACTGTAGTGTGAAACCGAATCCCGCTCTGCCCAGATGCAACGGCGGTGGTAGGGGCGACATCCAGAATCTCCGACCGTGGACCGTCCGTGATCACCGACCATTCGAGCATGAACCTCTGGGCTCCGGCGAAATCGTCAAGATCCCAGCGATAGAAGTCGTCTTCACCCACGCATATCTCCGGGTCGATTACGGCGCACCGGAACTGAAGCCAACCCTCGTTCAGCCAACGCTCCGGTTGATTGCTTCGCGGACGACGCTCCCAGCCCGTTTCTTCCGGAAAGGAGTTACCTTCATATGAGATCATCTGACCGCATACGGGGACCGCCAAATTCAGAACGACAATCAGCGTACATCGATGCATTCGCAATTCTCCCACACAAGCACCAGACGCAGCGTAGCGTCTGGTCAGGAGCCGTCGACGCTATCGGCGGCAAGATGCAATCAGACGCAAGAAAGGACAGCGATATGAATCGCCATTTCATTTTGCCGCTAATCGCGGCAGCACTGTGTATCGGCATCGGTCACCACTGCTTTGGTCAGGCCAGCGACCCCGCGTGCGACTCCGGGGGCGAGGGCAAGCCGGAGATCTGCGTCAGGTTCGACAACATCCCGGGTGATCCTCCTGAGGAGGGCGTCGACTTCGATTTTGACGTTACGACGGACCCCGACAATCCTGGGATCACTTTCCTTCGCGGCAGCGACGGCGTGACAACGCGAGAGTACCGCGTCTGGTCCTGGGACGACGACACCAACCAGACGCCGGAGAACATCGGCACGATTTTCGCCAACGCCGACTGGAACTACGAGTTCCGCGTCCTCCAGCCGGACGGCGACCCGGGCGCGGCGAATCTCGACCTGGTCGATCTCGACAACCATGACCCTGACTACTTCTCCCGCATTCTCGACGGCGAGGTCGCCGATGACCTCCTGACGGGATTATACCTGCAAACCTCCTCGGGAGGCAACGGCGGCGGGGCCAACCTCACGATCGACGGCGACCTCGTCGGCGACGTGGACATCTACGGCATCGACCCGGCCGCCACGGCCGATCAGTTTATCGTGGAGGGCAACATTGTCGGACCCTCGACGATCAACCTGGTCGACGGCCGCCGCGTCAGCTTCAAGGGCGCCGTGGACGGCGATGGAGGCGACACGGTCACGATCAACGTCTCCGAAATCAGCGAGGACACGTTCCAGATCGGCCTTCGCGTCTACCGTTTCAGCTTCATCAACATCGGATCGATGGCCGCCGGCTCCACGTTCAAATGCGGTTACTTGGGCAGCAACGGCGTGCCAATGCAGGCGGTCGTCACATTCAGCGACGACCTGCCCAGCGGCGCCACGGTGGACTGGTCGAAGGCGACGATGGATGGTTTCGGCCGATTGAACTTCGGCGCCAATGACATCGATGGAACAGTCACGATCTACGAAGTCAACCATGACATTACCGCCGGAAGCCTCGGCGGAACGGTCAACGTCAAGACCGAGTTCGGATCAGGCGGTCTGCTCGACCTGTCCGGGTCCATGGGCGGCGCCTTCAACGTCAACACCGATGAAGGCAGTCACAACTTCAGCGGCGACGTCGTCATCGACGGCAACATGACCGGAACTGCGATGATCAAGATGTTCGAAGGAACGGACGGCGACTTTAACAGTAGCGCGTCCATCACGGTCAGCGGAGCCAGCGGAATCGGTAGTTCTGCATCGATCCTGCTAGAAGGCACAATGCAGGGAACGCTGGCGGTCGCCAATGATCTGGCTGGATCAGTCACGATCGGTGGCGCCTTCTCGGGAGACGTCTCGATCGGCGACGACTTCACGAGCGGTGCCGACTTCAACGTGGGCGGCGCCTACGGCGTAGTCGACATGGTCAATGGAGCGTCCTTCACGGTTGTCAGCAACTCTCGCGGTGACTTCGCAGTAACCGGCGACATCGACGACGGAGCCATCCTGGCTCTCAACAAGCTCGGTGCCAACGGGAGAATCTTGGTCGACGGCGTCTGCAATGGCGATATCCGGATTGACGAGGGCACGGACAGCACGTCGCTTATTCAGGTGATCGACGGACTGGCAACTAACGGGACAATCGTCGTCAACTTCGATGAGGGTGACTCCCATGACGCCGACGGGGACATCTTTATTGGTAACCCCGAATCGGATCCGGTGGATCCAGTTGACCCAGTCACCTACGATGGCGTGATCAACATCCTCAACGGCACAGGCGGTGGCGGCGACTTCACCGGCACGATTACCGTCATCGGCTGTCACGATGATACGGACCTGTTCGAGTTCTGTATCTGCGGAAGTGATACCGGAAGCACCAAGACCGTCTACCAGACGGACTGTATGAACCAAGTGGCGAACCCGTATTTCACTTGTTCGTCCAGCCCATGTAACTGACACAAGTCGCCGTGAGGCGGTGGCAACAAACGGGGCGTTCGCGCGACGCTGAATTGCACGATCGATCAGCCTTGGGCAAACCCGACGGCCGGCCGATCCCCAGCAGCGCGAACGCCCCTGTGTCATCATCATGATCGCGACCCCGCCGGATGTCCAGCGGAATCACGGCCTGGAAGTCGAAGATCAGCCCGTGGCTGGGCCGTCCCGCGTGCGTGACGCAATCGGCGGGGGCCCTCAAGCCGCGGGCGGCGCGCGTGGCACGGGCATCTTGCCGGCATCTTGCCCGTGATGGCGACTCAGTATTTTGGCTTGCGTGGACGGAAACCGATTCACGAAAGAGGCAGGGGCCTGCCACTCTGCGAATCACGGCCTGGAAGGCCGTGCCACGCGTGCCACGTTCGAGCGTCTCCGCCGGGTCTGTCAGGCTCCCCGCCGTCCCGGGCCGTACCCCACTTCCGCGCAAACCCACCCACGCGGCCGACACCGCGCCCACGCGGCCCTGCCACGCGCGGCGTGTTGACCGGCTCTGCCGCGGCGGTCATCATCGCGCGGGTCGTGGCGGCGGATGGATCCGGCGGCGCGGCGCCGGTGACGGGAGCAAGCATGACCGACGCATCCGACATGTCCGACACGGCCCCTCCGGGCGGCGGGGCCGGCCCTCTGCCGGCGGCCGGCGCGTCGAGCGCAGCCG
>CAZYLK010000034.1:0-41457 GCA_964648365.1 uncultured Phycisphaeraceae bacterium | reverse complement strand
TCGACTGGCACGGGAAACCCGATGGCCGGCCGATCCCCAGCAGCGCGAACGCCCCATGTCATTCTACTCGGCGGTGGCCGCAGTGGTCTACCTGCCGGAAACCGCGCATGGCGGCCGCCGCGTTTGCCGGCGAGTGAGTCGCTTGGGCGGGCCTTGATCGTCGCGAGGCATCCAGGCCGGCTTACGCCCCGTCGCATGGGGGCGCGGTCGGGACGCCGCTGCTGCGGATCGCGGGTTTTCTGATCGTATTTCGTCGCGCCCGCGCGCTGACGGGTCGGCATCGTGTTCCAGCCCGCGGGATGACCGGCTGGAAGCCCGCGCATTGCTTTGCCGATGCGAGTTCGATCCGGCTACCCCGGCTGGCGCGTAAAGCGGAACGTCCCCAGCGGCGGCACGGTCCCGTCGTCAGCGAACGGCGGCATGTACAGCTCGTAGATCAGCTCGGGCGGCTGCGTCACCTCGTTCGGGGACGTGTAGGTCGGGCCGCTGTCCGTGCCGGCATCCCAGGGCGGCAGGGGAACGACGATCTCGTCGACCCAGCGGTTGTCCTGAAACAGCGGAAAACCCGCGACGCCCAGGAACCAATCCGGGCTGGGAGCGATCATCGTGACCACGGTCGCCTGTGGGTGGCGCTGCGTCACGTTAAGCGCGACCGACACGCGGCCGGGCGAGTTGCCCATACCGGGGCCGGACACGACTTCCAGGGCGTTGCCCAGCGCCATCTCGGCCTCGACTTCTGACCGCAGCGCGGACTTCGAGCCCAGTTCCGCCATGTTCTTGATGCCCAGGCTGGCCAGTTCCCCCTCGCGCCAGAACACGGCCGCCCCGCCGTGCGTGCCGCCGATCAAGCCGGAGTAGTGCGGGTTCGACGGGAAGTCGATCGGGTGCGTGTCCCTGCTCCACGTCGAGTCGAACGTCAGCAGGTAGACCGCCGACTCGGCGGGCGGGCCGGTAAAGCCCGCGAACAGCCACGACAGATCGCGCAGATCCACGTCACGGTCGCCATCCGCGTCGGCCGCGGCGAACTCGGCGGGGTCGCAACCCTGCGGCGGCATGTCGACGCCCGGCCCGGCCATGCAGTCGGCCGCGGCGCGATAGTCGTCCAGATCCACGTCGTAGTCGTCATCGACGTCACCCGCAATCGGCGCCGGGCGCATCCGAAGATCCGCGTCGCTGGCATCGTAGAAATCGCCGAACGCGACCAGATCCTGGCGGACACGCAGCCGAACCTGGCTCGAGGCCACGTCGGGCACCGTCCAGTCGTATGTGTGAATGCTGCCGGGCGCCTCGCTGCCGGTGGGCACGTCCATCGCCAGTTCGAGCCACGGACCGTTCGGACCGCTGACCGAGTACCACAGATCCCAGTTGTGCTGCGGATGGGGAATGTCCAGCATCCAGCGGATTTCCACCTCGCTTCCCGCAACCAGAATCTCGCCGCCGTTCGGGGAAAGGAGCGTCACGTGTCCGCGTGCGGACGGACCCGCTGCCAGGGTTGCCGCGACCGCCGTCATCATCCTACATGCCTGGATTGCCTTCACCGTTCTGTCGGTTGCCATGAAACCTACTCCATCCTGAGGGTACATTGCCGAAGTTAGTCGCGGACCGCGGGCAGACCTGACAGCCATTTTTTGCCGGTTCGGACCTGCCAGGCGCCGGACCGCCGCTGCGGCATCTGGCGCCCGCGTGCGGTCGGGTCGCGGCCGCCCTAGAATCGCGGTTACGGGGAGGCCGCCGCTTCCCTCGGGAGCGATGCTGCATGGCGAACGCGCGAATCGACGTGGTGGGGCCGGGTGAGATCGGGGTGATCGTCGATCTGTACAACCGGGTGTTTGCGCCCAAACGGGACGCCGCCCACTTCGAACGCCGCTTCAAGGGCCGCTACAACGTCTGCATGATGGTGGCCAGCGTCGAGAACGCGGCCGTGGGGTTCAACCTGGGCTTCGAGCTGACGCCGACGACCTATTTCAGTTGGATGTGCGGCGTGCTGCCGGACTACCGCCGCGCCGGCATCGCCAGCCAACTCATCGAGGGCCAGCGGGCCTGGGCGGCGGATCACGGCTACGTCTCGCTGCGGTTCGAGTGCAACAATCAGCACCGCCCCATGCTGCACGCCGCGATCACGCAGGGATACGACCTGGTCGGCCTGCGCTGGGACACCGAAAGCGGCGACAACGTCGTGATCTTCGAGCGGCTGCTGCATTGAGTCCCAGCCATCCGGCACTCAACTGCGCGCATTCGGGTGCGTGACGCAATCGGCGGACCCTTAAGCCGCGGGCGGCGCGCGTGGCACGGGCATCTTGCCCGTTATTACGACTCAGTAATTGGCTTGCCTGGACGGAAACCGATTCACGACAGAGGGAGGGGCCTGCCGCCTTCCGAATCACGGCCAGGATGGCCGTGCCACGTTCGAGCGTGCCCGCCGGGTCGGTCACGCACCCCACGCATTCGACACTCGTTCCGCCACGGGCGCACTTTCAGCGTTCGACGTTCGACATTCGCCGCTCGCTATCGCCGCCGCACCGGCCGCGCCGGTCGCCCCAGCCAGATGATCCCGCCGACCATCAGCACTAGCATGACCACGAAGATCACGACCCGGTCCGATTCGTCTTCGCCGACCAGGCGCGACGTTCCCGGCGCGCCGGGGATGTACTCTATCATCAGGTGTTCATGTTCCGGCGTCCGCCAGTCGTGTCGCACCATCTTGTCTTCACGGCGGGTTCCATCTTCCTCTGTGAATCGATACGTCACGAACATCAGGTCTTCGTCGTCCGTCGCGTAGCTGCTCTGTCGCACCCGGATGATCTCGGCCTCCGCCGTCCTGCCCCACACCTCGTATTGAAGCTCCCGGCAGGCCCCGAACGCGCTGCCGAGAAAGAAGATCATCACCGCCACGACGATTCTGAACTTTCGATAGTCGCTCATCCGGCCCATTGAACCGAATCGTCGCGGCTGATTCCAACCGCCGTGCCAGGTTCGAGCGTGCCCGCCGGGTCTGTCGCGTACCCCGCACGAACCGCGCTCCGTCCCAGGGTCGCCCCGAGGCCCCAGCGCCCGTACAATCGCCCGCCCGGCGCGGCATCGCCGAGACGGGTCGCAGCGCGAGGTACGACACGACGTCGATTCGCGATAGTTGGACGAGATGGGTTGAATGGAGGGCCGCATGGGACGGCATCGAGTGGCAATCGTCATGGGCAGTGATTCGGACTGGCCCGTGATGCAGCAGTGTTTTCAGCAGTTGGGGAAGTTCAGCCTGACGCCCCACGTCGAGGTGATGAGCGCGCATCGCTCGCCAAAGCGGGTGCATGAGTTTGCCGCGGCCGCGGAGGCGGACGGCTTCGAGGTGATCATCGCCGCCGCGGGCATGTCGGCCGCGCTGGCCGGCACCATCGCAGCCGTGACGACCCTGCCGGTCATCGGCGTGCCCCTGGCGACCGGCATGTTGGATGGTCTGGACGCGCTGCTGTCCACCACGCAGATGCCGCCGGGGATTCCCGTGGCGGGGATGGGGCTGGGTTCGGCCGGCGCCCGCAATGCGGCTCTGTTGGCCGTCCAGATCCTGGCGGTCAAGGATAAGGAACTCGCGGAGGCGTACCGCGATTTCAAGTCAAGACAGGCCGCCGAGGTCGCCGCCAAGAACGAGGCCCTTCAGGACAGGCTCCAGGCATGAGCGCCGACGGCGTCGCGCTAAGGACGGTCGAGTGGCTGGGCGGGCTGGATGGCTGCGTCCGCATGGTGGACCAGACCCGCCTGCCGGAGGACTTGGTCGACCTGCGGCTGACGGACGCTGAGGCCGTCCGGGACGCCATTCTGCGCCTGTCCGTCCGGGGCGCCCCGGCCATCGGCATCGCCGCCGCCATGGGGTTTGTGCTCGGCACCCGCGGGTTCGACGGAGCGTACCCGGCGTTCGTCGATCACGCCCGGTCGGTTGCCGACCGGCTTGAATCGGCCCGTCCCACGGCCGTCAACCTGTCCTGGGCACTCAAACGGATGATGCGGCTGGTCGAGCGCGGCCGCGACCAGTCCGTGGAGGCGCTGAAACGCGCCCTGCTCGACGAGGCGAAGCGGATCCGCGACGAAGACGCGGCCATGTGCCGCGCGATCGGGGACCACGGACAGTCGCTGATTCAGCCGGGATTCGGCGTGTTGACCTATTGCAACGCGGGCGGCCTGGCCACGGCTGAATATGGCACGGCGCTGGCGCCGATGTATCGCGCCCACGAGCTTGGCCGCCCGTTCCGGGTTTATGCGTCAGAAACAAGGCCGCTGCTGCAGGGTTCGCGCCTGACGGCCTGGGAACTGACGCAGGCGGGGATCGACGTGACCGTCTTGTGCGATGGCATGATCGGCTCGCTGATGCAGGCGGGCCGGATTCAGTTAATGATCACCGGCGCCGATCGGATCGTGGCCAACGGCGACACGGCCAACAAGGTCGGCACATACAGTGCAGCTTTAATCGCAGCCCACCACGGCGTCCCGTTTTTTGTGGCTGCACCAAGCTCGACCTTCGATCTGAATACGCCGTCCGGGGCGGGGATCCCCATCGAGGAGCGGTCGCCCGAGGAGATCCGCAGGGGATTCGGCCGGCTGACGGCGCCGGCGGACGTGCCGTGCTACTGCCCGGCGTTCGACGTTACGCCGGCCGCGCTGATCCGCGGGCTGATTACGGAACGGGGCGTCATTTCGCCGGTGACGCCGGAGAATATTGCCGCCGCAGTGGGTTGACGGGCTACGCACCGGGCGTGAGAATGGGACATTCGCGGTGGCGGCCAGTGGCTTCGCCGCCGCAGGAGCATTCATAGATTTTCCGTCGCGCGGCTTGTCGGCCGAAAAGCCGTTGGCTAAGCTGTGCGTCCCTCGGATCGGCAGACCGTCGCGTGTTCGAGGGAATGATCGGGGTCAGATTCGAGCTTTGGAGGCATTCTGGATGCGTCATCGCAAAGCGAAAGTAGCCGCCGTCGCGGCCGTGCTGCTCGGCGGGGGTGTGATGTTTGCGGCGGGAGGCGGAGCGTGCGCGGAGTTCGCAGGGCAGGCAGCACTCGGCTCCGTTGACTTCTGCTTCCTGTTCGACTGTGTCGACGGCGCCATCGGCGGGCTGCTCCGGCCCTGTGACGACGTCGGCTCGGTGAACACCCTGTTTGACAATCGCGATTCGACGGACGGCGCAGCCTCCGTGAACGCGGGTCGAACCTTCGTGGACTGTCCGTAATCCGGCGGATGGGCAACAGGCCCCGCCTTGTTCGTTTCGTGGAGAAGACCAACCATGAAGCAGCGCCTGCTTCGTCACCGCCTTGCCGCCGCCACGCTCGTGCTGTCCGGCGGCTCCATGCTGTTCGGCCTTCCTTCGTGCGAGGCCACGCTCAAGACGCTCAACCCCTGCGCCACGGTGCTGGAGTTCTGCGACGCCAACGATATTGAGCTGCTGTTCGCCGACATTCCGGACTACGGACTGGATCCGACGTGTACCGTCCCGTTCCTGACGGGCTGCTCGGCCGGCAACATCATCCCGTTCGGCAACAACAACTTCGACGGCCCGTGATTCGTCGGGCCTGCCCGCGTCGCGCTCGGCGGGAGTGCGTTGCGGCACAGAGTTGCTAGAATCGCCGACGTCCCGCGGTGCTCCACACCGCGGGGTGTCGGTTTTTTTTGTCGAGCACGTGGCGCGGTTGGCAGCCGACCCGGTCGTCGCATCGGCCGGCGTTGCGGAGAGTTTCATGCGTTCCAGACGATTTCGCCTGCTGGCGGGTGTCATGGCCGGCGGCGTACTGTTTCAGGTCGGCGGATGCGCGTCCGGGCTGGTTCCCGTCGGCCTGAGCGTGCTCGAATCGGTGGTTCTGCGCACCTTCTTCCTGCAAGTCTTCGGGCTGTAGGCCGCTCGGGGCCAAGGCTCAACCGGCCGGTTTCGTCACCGCGGCACGCCGGTTGGATCCGACCACGGCGGGCTCGCGCCCGCCGGCCGTTCCAGCACCGTCGCCGACAGGCGTTGATAAAGCCACGACGCAAACAACAGCAGCACGCCCAGCACACCAAACGAGATAATCCGGTAGACTCGTTCCAAGTAGCCGACATCGACCAGCAGCACCTTCGCCACGGTGATCGCAAAGAGCACCAGCGCCGCCCGCCGCACGAGCGACACACGTCGTGAGAAGCCGATGATCAGCAGGGCCGTCGCGTACAGGCTCCAGAACGTCGAGAGCGCCACGTGCATCGCCAGGCTCGGATCGGCGAAACGCTCCGCAAACGGTTCGAAACGGAACGCCCGCGCGATTTCAAACGTCGGCACCCACGCGACCGCGACAACGGCCAGCAGCAGGGCGGCCTGCGCACTGCGAACTCCGAACCCCTTGGACGTCAGGTCGCGACCGAGCCGGCGGATCGACCGGTGCGCCAGCAGCGCCAGCCCGATCACCAGCAGCCCGACGATGAACGTGCGGTTGCGGCCTATGCCCCGAAGCACGGACCATCGCCCGTCCATCGCCATATTTAGCGTGTCCGCCACCAGGAACCGCAGCGCTCCCATCCACGTCAGTACCAGCGCATATGCCGAGAGCGCGGCGCGGTCCGGCCGTGCAAACATCCAGAGCACCACCGCGTTCATGCACCAGAAGGCTGTCACGAACAGACTCAGTGTCGCGTCAGGGTCGTCGAAACGTGATCGAACGGCGGCTTCGAAGCGGACGATGCGGGCCGTCTCGAACGTGCCGATCCATGTCAGCAACACGAGCGACACAATCGTCAGCAGCGCTCGGATCGGATAAACGCCAAGCCGAGCCGTGATTTTCTCCGGCATGCGATCCGCGGCGTGGCGACACGCCCACGCCAACCCGGCCACCGCCAGACCTGCGACGACGGCACGGTTCGACCCGGGTCCGGCCAGTTGACGCCAGAATCCACCGGCCGTGGCCGCGAGCGTGTCCCACGTGACGAACTTGAAGACAGCGGCGCCAAGAATGGTAATCACGATAGGCCACGCGGCGCTGATTCGACGACCGACGCCCCACCACGCGAAGCCAAGCACGACCCAGCTCATCGTGGCCACGTAGCGATCCCACTCCGCGGCGAAGATGCCCAGCAGCAGCGCCGTGCCGCCGAGCAGCAGCGATGCGCCGACGACGTCATCCTCGGCGTGGCTCGAACGCCGGACATGCAGCACGGCCACACCCGCGTAGGCGATCAGCCCGACCGTTACGAACAACACGATCATCCAAGAGACGTGCCACAGCGCCCAACGGGCCATCGGCACGACGAGTTCCACGTCATGGTATTCGTAGATGAGCAGATGCGCCGCCGCCGCGAACCAGACGCCGACGGCCTTGATCCGCAGCCACGTCGTGCCGTGGCGGCGGCAGAAGTACAGCGTGACGGCCGATTGCACGGCCCAACTGACGCTGACCAGGTAACGATCGAACTGCATCGGCGCGGCCAGCGCCAGCATGGCGGCGCCGTCGATCCAGAGTGTCAGCCTTGGTTGACCCAGCAACTCGCTGCGCGGCAGCAGCTTCCACGCCGTCGCCCATTGCAACCCCGCGGCCGCGACGGCGAACAGACCCATCCAGTCCGCCGCCACGTGACGCAAGGTGAAGTACATCGCGCCGAAAAAGACCGCATTGTCGGCGCGAAGCAGATGCGCCATGACCCGCGGCCAAACCAACACGCCGCGGCGCAGCGCCAGGACGCTCTCTCCGTGGAACAGCAGGTAGAACGCGAGGATGAAAGCGGCGGTGCGCCAGGCGACGTCGTCGCTGTAGAACCGATCCGCCCACCCCGCGAACAGCGCGACCGTGCCGAGCCAGCACAGGATGCGCAGCACGTCCCAGCGACGCAGGTGCGCGCAGGCCAGGAACGCGACGTCGAGCGCGAGCAGATAGCTGAGCAGTTCGACCTGCCGATTCTCGCCGGTGCTGACGAGGACCGGCGTCAGGAAGCCACCCAGGACGCCGATGACCGCGATCGGCAGCAGCCGCGCATGCACGGCTACGGCGATCGAAAGCGTCGTGACGCCGGCATACAGCGCGAAGGCCGCACCGTGCGGGATCAGGGCATAGAACTCGTGCGCAACAAACACGGCCAGATACAGCACGCCGACGCCGCAACCCAGCAGACCCGCGGCGAACGATCGGTGCCCCCGCGCGTGGAACCACTCGCCCAGGCCCACCAGCGCCGCGCCGATCACGCCGGCGGCGACGGCCCGCAGGGTCGGGCTGATCCATCCCTGGTCGAACGAGAACTTGGCAAAGAAGGCGACCGCCAGGAAGACGATCACCGCGCCGATGCGGTTGAGCCACGTTCCGCCGATCGCCATTTCGAGACTGCCGCCGTCGCGCGGAGGGCGCTCGGCCTGCACGCGGCGCTGCGGATTCAACAGTCGCAGCCCCAGTTCGACGAGCGGCGTACCCAGCAATGTCGACGGCGCAGTCGCGGGCGCCGCGGGGTCTCGCGGAGGCGGTGGAACCTGCCAGAACGGGGCGCGCGGCGCATCCCGTGGAGGCTGATCCGGAGCAATGCCGCCGACCGGTTGGTTCGCCGGCGGACGCGGTTCCGAGCGCCGTGCCGCTGCGGGTGTGGCTTGCGAGGAGTCGGGCGCGTGCCCAACGCCGCCCGGTTCAGCGCCATGCTGCGGCGACACGCCGGCAGCCGGCGTCGTCGCGTCGCGGGTCGCAGCCGCATGGCGTCGCTCCAGTTCATCCAGCCGCGTCGTCAGACGGTCGAACTGGGCGAGCAGGTGGTCCGCGCCCTGCATCTGGCGATCGACGTCGTCGCGAAGCCGGCGGCAGGCATCCCGCAGCGCCGCCAGTTCGAGTTCGAAGATCGGATCGGACATGCGTGTGCCGCCGTGCCCGGAAAAGGTGCGGATGGCCGGCCGCGCCGGACATCACTATGAGCAGAGTACCGCGCGTAACGCCGGCAAGAAAGGCGTGTTGTGCAACGATCGCCGCCGCGTTACGGCCGGTCGTCGCGACCCGCGTCGTACAGGTCCGGCCGGCGATCCGCAAAGACGCGCATCGAGGAGCGGACCTTGTCGAGCCGCTCCCGCCCGAGCCGGGCGATGATCATGCACTCGTCGGTCTCCGGCGCTGACGCCAGGATGGTGCCGAAGGGGTCGAGGACGCGGCTGGAGCCGCAGAATACGCCGCAGCCGTCGGAGCCCACGCGGTTCGCGGCCGCGACGAAGACCTGGTTTTCCACCGCGCGGCAACTCGTGAGCAACTTCCAGTGCTCGATCCGCGGGAATGGCCACGCGGCGGGGACGACCAGCACCTCCGCACCGCGCAGCGCGTACAGCCGGGCCCACTCCGGAAACCGCAGGTCATAGCAGACCATGATGCCGACCCGGAAGCCGCACAGGTTGATCACCGTCGCCTCGTCGCCGCGCGACAGGTGCTTGTCCTCGCAGACGGGTGCGTAGCTGAACAGATGCGCCTTGCGGTATCGGCCCACGAGGCGCCCGGACGAGTCGATGGCCGCAACCGCGTTGTAGACGCTGTCGCCCTCACGCTCGGAGAGGCCGCAGATGACGGCGACGCCACGTTCCCGCGCGGCGCGACACAGCACAGCACACGGCGATCGACCGTCGTCCGGCCCGTCCCACACCGCCGCGCAACGACGGATCGCGTCCATGTCGTAACCGGTGTCCGCCATTTCAGGCAGCACGACTAAGTCGCATCCGGCGTCAGCGGCCGCGGTAACTCTCGCGACGATCGCATCGACGTTTGCCGCCACGTCCCCTACACGGCAATCAAGCTGTGCGGCCGCGATCTTCATCGACACAGTATAGCCGGTAGCGGCGGGGCATGGGGCGCCGCGCGTCGCGCTATCAGATCTGCCCGAGGTGATCCAGCCTGACCTGAAGGGCCTTCCGGTCCTTCGCCGACCAGTCGAGCGCCGCAAGTCCCTTGATCTTGGCCTCGAGCCGCCCGGCGACCAGTTGGGCCATGTTCGCGCGCTCCTGGGGCGATCCGGGGTGGGCGACGGGGTCGGGGAGCGACCAGTGTGCGATCAGCGGGGTGCCCTTCCACGCCGTGTGGTCGACGACGGCCGCGGCCACGTCGCAGAGCGTGATCACGGCGTCGTAGTCCTGGTCGAGGACGGCGTCGACGCCCTTCGATTCCGCGAAGGGCATGCCGACACTCATGCGGTTCAGGGCGTCGATGGCAAGCTGATGGACGAACCCGGCCGGCTGGACGCCGGCGCTGTAGACATCGAACCGCCTGCCGCCGTGATGGGTCAGCAGGGCTTCGGCCATCTGCGACCGGCAGGCGTTGCCGGTGCAGAGGAACAAGACCTTGATGGCGGACTTGCCTACCATTGAACGTCGGCCCCGGTGTATCATCGGCGTCGGAGCGATAATTCTAGCGTTCCGCCGGCGTGGATTCCGCGGAGGCCGAATTCGTACCGTGCGGCGCAGCGACATCCGCAGGCGTTCCCGCAGCGTCGATGGCGTGCGCGTCGCTTTGCCGGGTTGCGGCGGCCGTCGGGGTTGCAGACTCAACGTCAGGAGAAACCGTCCATGGAAGGGTGGCGTGTCGGCATCGGATATGACATTCACCGGCTGGTGGACAACCGCCGGCTCGTGCTGGGCGGGGTGGAGGTTCCGTTCGAGAAGGGCCTCCAGGGGCACTCGGACGCGGACGTGGTGCTGCACGCCCTGGGAGACGCGATTCTCGGCGCCGCCGGTCTGCCCGACATCGGCGACCACTTTCCCGATGACGACCCGGCCTACAAGAATGCCGACAGTCGCGTTCTGCTGGGCCGGATCATGGCGCAGGTCGCGAGCCGGGGACTGGCCGTCAATAACGTCGACGTGATCATCCATGCCGAGTCGCCCAAGCTGACCGGCATCAAGCGCCGGATCGCCGATTCGCTGGCGGCGCTGGTCGGCGTTCCGGCGGATCGCGTGAGCGTCAAGGCGAAGACGAACGAAGGGGTCGGGCCGCTGGGCCACGCTCAGGCCATCGCCTGTACGGCGATGGTGTCGCTGGTGGGGTTGCCGGCGTAGTGTCGGGGCTAACAAGTCCGATAACTGTCATCCGTATCGGCCACGTGTTGGCTGAGGGCGGCTGGGGCAGGCGACGCAGATCGCCGATATCAGGGGATGAGTGCGCCGACCGGGCGCGCGACGGTGTTGCCCTCCACAAGGGTATGCCCTCGGGGGGGCAGATGGGTCGCGGAAACACCGGCTTGAGCGCCGTGGCGCTAAGCGCTGCTCCGGAGCGGCGGATGTGTTATAGTGAGGCCTCAGTCCCGCAACGCCTGCGGGCGGGAGATTTGTCGTGAGTGGGCGAAAGACAGCGGCTGTGAGTCTGACCGCCATGGCGCTGGCCTGCGGGCCATCGTCTGCGCGGGCCGACCTCATCAACGATCTGGCCTATGCCGCGGACACGATCGGCTTCGAGCTGCTCGGCGCGAAAAACCCGCTGACCGGCGGCATCGACTTCCTCACGTTCACCAACTTCCAAGGCAACACGCTGGACTTCGGTCCCTTCGACGTGACGTTGCAGGGACCGATGTCGGTGCAGTTTTCCAGCGGCGGGCGCGGCATCCGCGGCTATGAGTTCGCGTTCTCCACCGCCACCTCCAGCGCCAACAACCCCAGCCCGCTGAACTACACGTTCAACATCGACAGCGGCAATCAGCTCGCGACGATCTCCGGCAGCCTGCTCCTCGACGGGGCGCTCTCAGTTGACGAACTCGGGTTCTACGACCTGCGGCTGAACGTCTCGTCGCGGCAGACGACTGACGAGTCCGGCCGGTTTTCCAACGACACGCAGCAGCACGACTTCGACCTGGGTCCAATCGACGTGTCCGGCAACATCTACGCCGACATCCTTGCGGTGGTGTTCGACCCGATCTTCGAGCAGGTCGGGGCGCCGAACATCTTCGCCGACTTCAGCGGCCGCCAGAAGCTGGAAGCCGCGATTCTCGCGCAGACGCAGGTCGTGGCGACCGGCCTTCAACCCACCACGCCGCAGAGGGTGGCCGAAGTCGGCTCGCGCTTGTTCTCCGACGTGACCGCCTCATCGGTCCGTTCCACCGCCTCCAGCGTCGCCGCCGCGGGCGGACAGGGGCGCGTGGTGATCCCCGCACCGCCAACGCTGGCGCTGCTGCTGCTGTCGGTGCCGGTGATCTTCTCCCGCCGAATCCTGCGTCGCCGACATGGAGCGGCGTGAGCATCCCGACGCCCGCTGACCAGGCGGTTCTTGCGTGACCCGGTAACGGCTCGCACACGGGCGCCAGGCTCCAGCCGGCCCTGAACGGGAGCAGACCAGCCCGTTGAGACCTCACGCCCGCGACGACGCCGGGCTGGAACCAGAGCCATCCCGATCCAGAGGGCGATCGGCCGCCCGGCGCAGCCTCTTCAACCGACGTACCTGCCTGAAGAACAACAAGGCCGCCGGCGGAACATGTCCACCGGCGGCCGTCCGTGTACTGCGTACGTCTGCGCTCGACCCGCGACACTGCCGGCGGGATACCGCCCGTGCGCGAGCCGCCTGCGCATGCCCTACATCGGCGCGTCCGCTTCCATCGCCTTGATGATCCGCTCGATCGCGGCCCACGGCAGGTTGAAGTCCAGCCGGGCCGGGTGACCGCTGAGCGTCAGGCCGGCGGAGATCACCGGGCCGGGGCCGAGCTTGGGCAGATTGGCCGGGCCGCCAATCATGGGCGCGAACATATTTATCAGCGGCATCACCCCGGCCGGGTCGAACACGACAACGGCGTTCGGCCGTCCGCCGAGGGCTTCGATCCCGGCCTTCACGAACGGGTCGGATGCGAGGGGCGACTCGACCTTGCCGGTAAAGAACGCCTCGCGGTACGCGTCGGGTCCGGCGACGACGCCGACCCGCCCATCCCGGACGCCGATCGACATGTGCGAGGCGCCACCCATCATCTGGGCCGCCATGGCGCTCTGCGGATTCGACGGATCCAGCGTCACCTCAAGCTCGACGGTCTGCACGTCTCCAAAGCTCTTCGGCTCGCCGATCTTGAACGACATGCCGCCGGACGCAAAGTTCATCAGTTGATCGCCCGCCAGCATCGCCTCCTTCATCGTCTCGACAAACTTGTGCGGATCGCTGGTCGTGTAGTAGCCACAGGCGGTCATCCCTTCGTCGCCGAATGCCGCCAGAGCGTCGTTGCCCTCGATCATCCTGTAGAAGGCGAGTGCCTTGGCCGTCGCGTCGGCGACCACGTCCGTGTCGCCCTCCGGCGCCGCCTCCGCGCCGCCGTCGGGAGCGCCGGACGGCGCCTTCATGGCGTCGGCGAGGAAGCTGAAGAAGGGCGACTGGTCGCCCGGAAGGTCGGCGGCGAAGGCGTAGAAGAAGGGCTGCGCATTCAGCGTCGTAAAGAACGGGCGGCGAGGCGGCTTCTGAGCGTTCAGGTAGCTCTTGATCCCCCCGTCCATGAACCCGGCCGAAACGGCGACGTTCAGATTGTCGCGCGTCACGTTCGCGGCGGCGACGAAGGAGTCGACCTGATCGACGAAGGCGCCCGTGGCCGCGAGCACGCCGTTGAACACGTTGACAGACCCCGTCGCGTCACCCTGACCCGACATCGCCGCGATCATCGGCAGCATCTGCCGTCCCTGTTCCAGCGCCATCTTCAGCATCGGCCGCATCCGGGCGACGTCGAGGCGAACCATGACGTGGCGTGACTGGATCGCGGCCGCGTGCGGCTTGATCGCCTCGGCGAGTCGGGTCTTCGACTCGGCAAGCCCGCGAAGGGCGTCGCCGGAATCGCTGACCATGACATACTTTCCGGCGATCTTCACGACGATCCCCGCGTCGGGCAGCGTCCACACGCCGCCCTCTTCGCTGGCGCCGTCGATGGTCTTGATCTGGGCTTCGGCGTCGGGGAACGCGACGACGAAAACCGGGGCCGCCCAGGCCGGCGGTTCGCCGCCCAGGATCACGCCCATCGGCTTGGTGAAGTCGACGTCCTTGCCGAGGCGCAGCTCGCCCTTCAGATCCTCCAGAAAGCCGTCGTCTCCGCCGCCGTCGAGGCGCTTGGCGACGGCCTGTATCGCCTTGTCGAGTTCGGCGGGGTTGGCCAGCACAACGACCACCGCCTGGTCGCCGGGCATCACGGAGAGTAGATCGGCCATGTCATCCGCGCGCAGCGCGGACGCACCGAGCAGGACGCCCAGCATCGTCGCGGCGGCGAGAAGTCTGCGTTCACGTGTCATTCTGCGTTCTCCTTGTCTGATCAGGTCTATCTGGTCGTCGGATGCGGTTCCTGGCCCGAGGGGAGTCACCCCCCCGCGGCACCGCGGCCCGCCCGGTCCGGGGGGCGTGCGCCGGCCATGGGGGCAGTATGGCCGTGCCCTGTAAAGTCCGCCAGTACAAAGCCGGCGGGATTATCGAATCGTTAAGGAGCCCGAGCGATCCGGCCCGGCGAGGCTAGAGATTCAGCAGGGCATCCTGCAAGTCGGCGTCTTCAATGCCCATCTCGGCGAAGCGCTGGCGTTTTTCGTCATCGGTCAGTTCGTCGTCGTCCGCGATGGCCTGCAATTCGTCCAAGGTGAAGTGCTGACCGTCGACACCCACCTCTCGATGCGCCTCCAGCGGGTCAGGCGAGAGGCCGCCGCAGGAACTAAGGCCGATTGCACACAGCATCGCCGCGCTGCCAACGAATGTCTGAACCTTCATCCTGTCATCCTTGTCCCTGCGGGTCCGTGCGGCGGGTCACCCTTCCGCGACGACCCGCGCAACGCCATGCGCCGGGTGCGGGCCGTACGCAGACGCTCCGATCGCCCCCCTTCAACCGGGAATGAACGGCATCAGGAAGAGGATCAGCGCCAGCAGCGTCGCCAGAATCAGTTCCACGTCGCGCGTCATCGGCTGCACACTCCCTGGCGGCGTGTTCTGGCGACGTAAGGATCGCGCCACGCGGTGAGCGTCTCCCCGTCCCGGCTCCTGCCGCCAATCGACGGGCATTGTCACTCGGCGACGAAGAAACGGCAACGGGTGCCTCCCGCGCCGACTCGCAGATTCACCTGCCGCGTGCAGCGCGGGCAGCGACCGCGGTAGGCCGTTCCATCCGAACTGCGGTACACCCGACTGTAGACGCCGCAGCAATCGAAACGGATGCCGACCCAAGGCCGGCGGAACAGCCCGCCGGCCGCACGTCCCGCCCCGGTGTCGCCGTCAGCGTCGCGCGCCGCGACTATGCCCCGGATATCGACAATGTAAGCCGGTTCGTCGCTCACGGCAGTTGCATCGGCCGCCGGGGGCCGGCGGGTGCAGTCCGTCTGCCGGGGGCCTCCGTGAGGTTTCGGCGGCCGGCTCAGGTCGTCGGCTCAATGGGTCGGGCCGGCACGCCCGCCACCACGGCGTCGTCCGGGACGTCTCGCGTGACGACGGCGCCGGCCGCCACGGCCGCGCCGCGCCCGACCGTTACGCCGGCCGCCAGAACGGTGTGCCCGCCCGTCCAGGCGCCCCTTTTGACCGTGATCGGGGCGCTTCGACCTGGGCCGAACCGGTACGAGCCATCCTTCTGTGTGTGGTTATTGGTCGCGACCATGCTGTAAGGCCCCAGCATGACCTCATCCTCCAGCGTCACGCCGCCGACGGCCTGAATCCAGCAACACGGGGCGATGTAGACATCCCGACCCAGATGGACACGGGTCGTGAACGTGATCCGCACGCCGGACGCGAGCTGGAAATTGCGGCCGCAGGAGGCGAAGCACCACCGCACCAGCCAGCCGCGCAGCCGCAGGACGGGGATAACGTCCGGCAGCACGGCCGTGAGGGCCATCACCAGGGTGAACCACGTATAGGCCACGATCCGCATCATGGGACAGCGTCTCTCCGGGCCGGGTCGCCGAACTGCGGCGACGCGCCTCCCAGTACTGAGACAAGCGTCTCGGCGAAGCGTTCGACGGTCAGGGTCGCGACGCGCTCGTAACCCGCGCGGATCAACCCGCGGCGGAGATCGCCGTCGCCGATGACCCGCCCCACCGCGGCCGCCAGGGACGCCGGATTCGCCGGCGGCACCAGCAGACCGTCCACGCCGTCGGTCACGCTGGACGGGATGCCGCCGACGCCCGTCGAGACCACGGGCAGGCAGCGAGCGCGGGCCTCGACGAGCACGCGCGGCGTGCCTTCCGAGAGGGTGGGCAACACAAAGATGTCGGCCTCGTCCATATACTTGAATCGACCGGGGCCGAATGGGACGTGACCGGCCCAGTCGATCCGGTCGGCTACGCCGAGGCGGTCCGCAAGCCGCCTGAGCCGGCCCGCGTAATCGCCGAACGGCCCCACTGAGCCGACCACCACCAGCCGCACCGGCCGCGATGAGTGAACCAGCGGGAGGGCCTCGATCAGATGCTCGACGCCCTTTTCCGGGCGGATGAAGCCCATGTACAGCAGGCGGATCTCGTCGCCGGAGCACGTGTCCTCCCGCCGCCGCAGGTCGCCGGCCGTGATGCTCGTGCTGACAACCGTGATCGTCCGGTTCGAACGGTAGATTCTCGCCAGTTCCTGCCCGTTGACCAGCAGCGTCGCCCTGCTCACGCGGGCGGAGAGGCGGAGCATGACGCGCTCGAAGCGTGCGAAGATTGTGCCGAGCAGGCGGACGGGGCCGCCATAGCCGCGATCCGACCCCGCGATGATCGCCAGCGGATTGCCCACCAGCCAATGCACAACGCGTCGCCCGCGCAGCCGGGCGAAAAGATGCACCAGCCAGTTCAGCGGCCCGCTGCCGCGCAGCAGAATCGCATCCCCATCACCCGACAGACGCCAGTACCCGCGGACCAGCCGCCACGGTCGCTTCATCGCACCCAGCGAATTGCCCCACGCCGCCCAGGGTTCGACATGGAGGTTGGGCGCCGTCAACGGATAATCGCAGGTCGCTTCATCCGTCGCGAGCGGAGCGTGATACCGAACCTCCGCCACGCGCCGCGCGAGTTGGTCAAGAATCTGGCCAAACGAATGGTACGTCCTCCACACTCCGTCCCGCCGCGCGACAGAGGCGCCGGAAACGGCGAGATGCAACGGTCGCCCCGCCCGCGACTCAGCCACGTCGATGCTCCACGGTCGAGGAGCCGCTCGTCGCGCGACGCGGCCCATGACTTGCGCGCGTGCAACAACGCACCGGCGCGCGTGAGTCGTTGACGCGCGGCGTTGACGCCGATAGCAACGGAACCCCATGCTCCCACGCCACGAAGCAAAGCGGCCATGCGCGCGGGCCGGCCGCGGCCACGACGCACCTTGCAGGCCGCCGTACAGCCACGCACGTCGTGCTCTGAAGCGCGTAGACCGCCAAGCACCGTTCCTGTTGACATCGTCTTGCGTGATTCAAGGCAGCTAGTATTATCGGTCGAAGACCGCCCGAGGAACTATGGGCTTGTCCCTGCGAACCAACTTTCGCTGGACTCTCGCCGGCAACGTCGTCAACGCCGGCTGCTGGTGGGGCGTGGTCTCGTTGCTTGCCAAGCTGGACGGCGCGGAGGTCGTCGGGCAGGTCCAACTGGGTCTGGCCATCGTGCTTCCCGTCACGAGCTTCGCCATGCTGCAACTGCGGTCCATCCTGGCGACGGACGCGCACCGCGAGTTCGCCTTCTCAGACTATTTCGGGCTGCGCGTGCTGTCTACGGCGGCCGCGCTCGTCGCCGTCGCCGCGATCGTCCTGATCAGGCGCGACCCGGCTCAAACGACACTGGTGATCGCATTGATCGCAGCCGTCAAAGGCGTCGAGTGCATCAGCGAGGTGATCCGCGGCCTGTTTCAGCAGCAGGAGCGAATGGACTGGTGCGGCGTGAGCCTGATGCTCCGGGGCGCGATCGCGCTGGTTGTGACTGCCGGCCTCCGCTGGCTGACAGGCTCGACAGTACTCGCGCTCGGGGGGATGATCGCGGTGTGGGGCGCCGTGCTGTTCGGGTACGATCTGCCTCGCGCGCGACGGCTACTGTCCGGGACGGGGGACGCCTCCTCGCCCGGTTCCGCCGTAGCGCCGTCGTTCGCTCCACCGGTCATGTGGTCGCTGTTCGTCAGGGCGGCACCGCTGGGGCTGGTGATCATGCTGGGGTCGTTGAGCACGCAAGTCCCACGATACATCCTGGAATCGCGCCACTCAGAGGCGATGCTCGGCTACTTCGGCGCAATGACCTATCCGATCGCGCTCGGCACGATGGTCATCTCTGCCCTGGGCCAGACCGCCAGTCCACGACTGTCCCGGCATTACGTCGACGACCGGCGCGCGTATCGGCGCCTGATGGCGCAACTCTTCGGACTCGGGCTGGTGCTGGGCGGGGCCATGATTGTATCGGCGGCCGTGTTCGGGCGCTGGCTGCTGCGAGTCATCTACAGACCGGAGTTCGCGGAGTTTCACACGGAATTCGTCCTGCTCGCCCTGGGGGGGGCGATCGCGTTCCTGGCATCCTTCTGCGGTTACGGTCTGACGGCGGCGCGCGTGTTCAAGCCGCAAAGCGCCGCCGCCGGGCTGTCGTGCGTCGTGGCTACGGTGGTCGCCCTCCGGCTGATCCCGGAGTGGGGCGTACGCGGCGCGGCGTGGGCAGCGGTCACATCGTCGCTGGTCACGCTGGGCTACTTTGGACTGCTGCTGCGTCGTGCGATGTCCGCACCGGCGCCGGCGGAAGCCGCGGGCATGGAAGCGCCGGTGCTGGATGAGTGAGGCCAGGCAGGACCAAGTCCCCACGGAGCGCCACCCGGCGCCGGCGGATCGGATCCGCGTGCTGCACGTCATCCGCAACCTCAGCCGGGCGGGCGTCGAGACATGGTTGGTGAACCTGCTGCGACACCTGGATCGAGATCGCTTCGAAGTCTCGTTCTGTGTGCTGGATCCACAGCCGCAGGAACTGGACGAAACCGTGCGGGCGATGGGCGCGCACGTCATTCCGTGCCACGGCGTCGGAGGGCCGCTGGCCTTCGCCCGTTCGTTTCGCGCCGTGCTGGCGGGGCAGCGATGGAACGTCGTTCACTGCCACCTTCTTTTCTTTTCCGGCACGGTGCTGCGGCTGGCTCATCAGGCCGGTGTGTCGATTCGGGTCGCGCACGCGCACAGTTCCAGCGACGGGCGCAGCGACGGCGCCCTGCGCGCCTGCTATCGCGGCGTCATGCGACAACTGATCCGTCGTCATGCCACGCACCGGATCGCCGTGTCCGAAGCGGCCGGTGGCTATCTTTTCGGGTCTGAGGCCGCGCGTCGTCGTGAGTTTGTGGTGCTGCCGTGCGGCGTGGACCCGGCAGCCTTTCAGGCCCTGGTTCCGCGGGAACGCCTCTGTCACGAGTTCGGCATTCCTGCGGACTGTCAGGTCGTGGCGCACGTCGGAACGTTTCGACCGCCGAAAAACCATGAATTCGTCCTGCGGATCGCTGCCGCGCTGGCTTCCACGAGTCCCGACGTTCGGTTTATCCTCGTGGGCGACGGCCCGTCGCGCCCGGAGATGGAGGCGGTCGCTGCTGAAATGGGCATTCGCGACCGGGTGGTCTTTGCAGGCGTACGGCGCGATGTACCGATACTGATGAGGAACCTCTTTGACGCGATGATCCTGCCGTCGCTCTATGAGGGACTCCCAGTGGTGCTGCTGGAAGCGCAGTTCGCGGGCCTGCCGAGTCTGATGTCAGACCGAGTCCCGCCGGAGGTGGTGGAACTGGAGAATCTCGTCGAGGTGATGCCGCTGGAGGCCGGCCCGGCCGCCTGGGCGACCCGACTGGCCGAGCAGCTCGCCGCCCTCCGGCCGGACCGGGACGACGCCTGGCGGCACATGACCGGTGGACGATTCGACATTGCCCTAGGCGCCAAGACCATGAGTGCGATCTACGCCAGCCACTGCCGCGCCGAACGGAGCGCATCGTGACGAGTCTGCCCAGCCTGGTCCCGATCGGCCTGTTCTCGCTGGCGGCACTGGCGGCACTGATCGGTTCTCGCCAGGGCGGCGGATTAAGGGCCGTCCTCATCGCGAGCTACTGCGGCGTTCTTGTCACGTCGTTTACGGGCGGGACGTCCGGCGGGGTCTGGCTGGTGCAGATTGCCCTGCTCGCACTGGCGCCGTCCCTGCTGGCGCGACCGGCGTCGGAGCCGGGATCGTCGCGGCCGGTGACGCTCCTGACGTATGCCATGTTCGGCGTCTACCTGTTCGGCATTCTCGTCGGCCTGACGCGATTTGATCCGTCGCTCGAGTCGCTGAAGGCAGGTCATTTCGACGAGTTTCTGGGAATCCCGGTTCGCGTCCTGATCGCTGGGTATCGGTTCTGCGTCATCGCCACGCTGGCCCTGGCCTTCGCCCTTCCGCTGCGCTACGCCGTCGACCGCACGTTGCTTCGAAGCTGCCTGAAGATCTGCTGGGTGCTGACGGTCCTGCTCGCGGTTGCGGGCATCTCCGATTACCTCAATCTGGCCGACTTCGCGTTCAGCTATCGGCGCGAAGCCGGCTACCGCCACGTCGCGGTGCTCGGCTTCCACCGCGGGGCGGTGGGCATGATGCTGGTAATGGGCATCTTTCTGTCATTCGCCATGACGCAGATGGCGGAGCAGGGGCGGCAGAACGTCCTGGCCTATGTGACGGCGCCGATTCTGTTCATCGCACTGCTGTTCACCTGGTCGCGCGGGGCGACGCTCGCCATGGCCGCGGGCTCGATGTCGCTGGTGCTCACGCTCGGCGGCGCCCGCATGATCAAGGGCATCGTCGTCACGGTGGTTGGGGCGATTACGGTCTATGCGATCCTCTCGCGATTCCCGGACGTGCAGGAACGATTCTCCTTCTTCCTGACCGGCTCGCTGCGCTACGATTCGGCCGGCCGACTGGATGCGTGGAGTGATCTGATTTCATGGCTGTTCAAGAACCCGGGCGTGCTGCTGTCCGGCGCCGGTTTTCAGAATTTCCAATACTACGTCTTCCTGGAATCCGGCGCCGTGGAACTCGAAGCAGCCCATAACAACTACCTGCACGTGCTGGCAGAAACCGGCATCGGCGGTTTCACGGTCTTCCTGTGCTGGCTGGGGGCGATTTTTGTCTGGCTGGCCGGCTGGCGTCAGCGGGCGTCGGACACGGCGGATCGTTCGCTGGCGGGCATCGTTATCTCAATGATGCTGGCGATGGCGGTCAGTTGTATGACTCAGGAATCGCTGGCGCCGGCGCCCTCCATGGTGCCCCTCGTGCTTCACTTCTACGTGGTCCTGGGCATGATTGTCAGTTATTTCCGCAATGTATCGGCGCAGGAGTTCACCGTCGTAGAACAGGGAACGGCGCAGCCGACGTGGATGCCGCCCCACAAACTGGCGGCAGGCGCAGCAGTCCGTTGAGAAGCGCTGCCGCGCGCGGCGTGACCATCGGGCGACGCATCCGCATGGTCGCGCGACTCGCCTCGCGTCCTACCCCCCATGCGCCGGCAGGTAATACTGCCGCACGTAATCGCCCAGCATCCGTCCCGCGCTGAAGCGGGCACAGACGGTTTTCATGGCTTCGGCCATCATGCGGGTCCAGCGTTGCGGGAGGCCGTCCGCGTTGCGTTCGTAGAACGCTGGCACGACCTGGTTTTCGAGGGCGGCATAGAGGGCTTCGGCGTCTTTTCGATCCTGAGCGGTCTCGCTGGGCAGTTCGGTCGTGTCGCCGATGACCCAGCCGTTGCGGCCGTTGAAGGCCTCGGGCCACCAGCCGTCGAGGATCGAGCAGTTCAGCCCGCCGTGGAGCGGGCCTTTCATGCCGCTGGTGCCGGAGGCTTCCATCGGCCGACGCGGGTTGTTGAGCCACACGTCGCAGCCGCTAACCAGCATCCGGCCTACGTGATAGTCGTAGGCCGGCAGCACGACGATCCGCCCGGCGAAGCGCGGATCGAGGGAGAACTTGTACACCTTGCGGAGGAAATCCTGCCCGCCCGCATCCGCCGGGTGGGCCTTGCCGGCGAAGATGAACTGGACCGGGCGCTCGGCGTGGTTGACGATGGCCGCCAGCCGGTCCGCATCGCGGAACAGCAGCGGCGCCCGCTTGTAGGTGGCAAAACGACGGGCGAAACCGATGGTGAGCGTGTCGGGGCACAACGTGCGGCGCAGTCCGTCCAATACGCCCGATGCACCAGCCGGCGTCGCGCGTCTTGCCTTGGCGCTCGTCGAATCCGCGTTTTCAAGCTCGGCGCGAACCAGCCGATCGCGCACGAAACTGACCAGCCGCCGCCGCAGCGCATTGCGCAGCGACCAGAGCGCGTCGTCCGGAATCGCATCGGCCTTCGCCCAGAAGTCGGCCCCCGGCGCTGCTGCGACCCAGCGCGGCTTGACGTGCGCCGCGTAGAACGGCCGCGCCTCGTCTGCCAGCCAGGATTCGCAGTGGATGCCGTTGGTGACGTGGCCGATGGGCACGTCGTCCGGATCGCTGACGCCGTACACTTCCGTCCACATCTTCCGCGACGTTGCCCCGTGCAGCTCGGCCACGCCGTTGCAATGGCTGCTGTGTCGCAGGGCGAAGGTCGTCATGCAGAACGGCTCGCCTTTCGCGGGTGCGGCGGGGTTGGTGCGGCCCAGGCCCAGCAGTTGCGATTTCGTCAGCCCGATCGTCGCGGCCGCGGCGCCGAAATAGCGCGTGACCAGAGCCGGGTCGAAGCGCTCGTGCCCGGCCGGGACCGGTGTGTGCGTCGTAAAGACCGTGCTGCGGCGGATGGCGTCCGTCGCGGCGTCCATCGACTGGCGCCGCCCGCGCAGATCCTGCAATCGCTGCAGAATGCAGAACGCGGCGTGCCCCTCGTTGAGGTGATAGACGGTTGGGGAGAATCGACATGCCTTCAGCGCCAGGACGCCGCCGACGCCCAGCAGCAGTTCCTGTTGCAAGCGATACTCGCGATCGCCGCCGTACAGGTGGCGGGTGATGTTGCGATCGGCGGGCCGATTGCCCGCCACGTCGCTGTCCAGCAGCAGCAGCGGCACGCGACCGATGTCCGCCCGCCAGATGCGCGCTCGAAGGCTCCGCCGCCCGAACGGAACGATGATGATCTTGCCCGTATCCGAGACCGGCCAGTCGCCGTAGTCATATTCCGGATAGGCGACGCGGGTGGCGCCGTCTTCCGCGATGACCTGGTGATAGTATCCGCTGCGATACATCAGCCCCACGCCGACGAGCGGGACGCCGAGGTCGGACGCACTCTTAAGATGATCGCCGGCAAGGATCCCCAGCCCGCCGGAGTAGAGCGGCAGGCATTCGTGCAGCCCATACTCGGCACAGAAATACGCCACTTGCAGCCTGCGCTCCGCACCGCGCGCCGATCGGTCGAACCACGGCTTCGCCGCCAGGTAGGCTTTCAGCGCCCGCTCCACCGCTTCCAGCCGATCCGGGAACGAATCGTCCACGTTGAGCGCCGCCCGGCGTTCCGGAGAGAGCCTCCGGATCGTCTGGATCGGATTGTGGTTCGTCGCTTCCCACAGCGCCGGGTCGAGCGAGGCGAAGAACTGCTGCGCCTCCGCGTTCCACGTCCACCAGAGGTTCCTGGCCAGCATCGTCGCGCGTCGCAGCAAGCCGTCGATATCGCTGCGCCGCGCTGATCCCTTCCGTGAGACTTTCTTCTTCGTGGGCATCGTTAACCTTGACCGGCGCGTCGACCGCGCTGCGATCATGAACAAAAAGAAAACACCACCGATCGGGCGCGAACAGGCGCCATCTCGGCGTCAGGCAGGCACGGGCGCGACCGCTTATCGCGCCGTCGCGGGCCCGATCAGTCCACGCGGCGCGAATGCGTCCTTTCGCAGGCCTCGGCAAGGTCGCGCAGCTTCGACGCGAGTCGATCCGTCAACTGCCGCGCGGCCAATCGCCATTCCCAGTTGCCGTGTACGGTGGCCGGGGTGTTCATCCGCGCCGACGCTCCCAGACCGAGCACATCCTGCATCGGGATGATCGCCAGATTCGCGGGCGACGCAAACGCCAGCCGGATCATCCGCCAGTTCAGCGGTTCGCGGCTCGGCCCCGTGTAGCGATCCATCCGCTCCCGCCGCGTCCACCCGTCCTCACCGACCCGCGTGTCGCCGCGCAGTTCCTCCTGCCACGTCGCCAGGGTCGGATAGTCGTGCGTGCCGGTGTAGACGGCGCACCGGCGGGGGAAGTTGTGCGGCTGGTGGTAGCGGCCGTCGGGGTCGAAAGCGTGCTGGAGGATGCGCATGCCGGGCAGGTCGAAGCCGTCGCGGAGGGCGAATGCCTCGGGCGTGACCACGCCCAGATCCTCCGCCACCAGCGGCAATTTCCCGGCACGACGCTTCAGCGCGGTCAGCAGCGCCTGGCCCGGCGTCGGCAGCCACGAGCCGTTCATGGCGGTTTTCGCTCGGCCCGGAACGGCCCAGAGGCGATTGAAGCCGAGGAAATGGTCCACGCGCACCGCGTCGAAGCGTTGCAGCGTGACGTCGAACCGGCTGCACCACCAGGCGAAGGGCCGGCCGGCGCCGCGGCGGTCGGACGACACGTGGCGTGGCCAGTCGTAGAGCGGATGGCCCCAGAGCTGACCCGTCCTGCTGAACATGTCCGGCGGCACGCCGGAGACGACCTTCGGCCGGCCGGCGTCGTCGAGCAGAAAGAGCCGCGGGTTGGACCAGACGTCGGCGCTGTCGTGGTTGACGAAGATGGGCAGGTCGCCCATCAGCGCCACGCCGCGCCCGGCCGCGTAGCTCCGCAGCACCTGCCACTGTCGGTCGAAGAGGAACTGCACGAACCGCTCGAAGTCGAACCGGTCCGGATCGAGCCGCGCCGCTTCGTCGACGATGGCCGCATCAAACCGCTGGAATTGCGCCGGCCACCGCGTCCAGTCGCACCGCCCGCCTCGCCGGCCGGCCGTCGCGTATCGATCGGTCAGCGTGCGAAACGCGGCGTATGCCGGCAGCCAGGCTCCGCTGCGGCGGACGAACTGCGCGAACGGACCGGCCTCCAGCCCCCCTCCCTGCCGGAAGGCCGCAAACGCCGCGGCCAGACATCGCGAGCGGAACGCGTCCGTCGCCGCGTAGTCGACGCGCGCGGCCTGCGCCGGTCGCGACCGGCCGCGCAGGGCCGCACGCGCAAGCAGCCCCTCGTCCGCGAGTTCATCCAGGTCGATCAGCAGCGGGTTGCCCGCGAAGGCGGAATCCGTGCTGTAGGGAGAGTTCGCACCGCCGGTGGGGTGGATGGGCAGCATCTGCCACCAGGTCACGCCCGCGGCTGCGAGGAAGTCGACGAACCGCCGCGCCCCGGCGCCCAGGTCGCCGCAGCCGTAGGGCCCGGGCAGCGACGTGGGATGCAGCAGGATGCCCGCCGCGCGTGTATCGAGCGAAAACGTCAACGCCAGCCCACCGCCTCGCGCCTCGGCCGGGCGCTCGCTACGCACAAGGCTCATCCGTGGCCGGAGTTCGCGTGTGGGCGGGATTGTGAGGCGAACGCGGCGGGATAGCAACGGAGCAGCCCGCGCGACCGCGCGACGTCCCGACAGTGGCCAACTTGCGACGGTAGCCACGGCCTCGAAGACGAGACCGTGCCACGCGTGCCGCGCCGCGATGACAGCGCGTGCCACCAATTGCCACCCGCCGGTCGTGCGACGCAATCGCATCAGGCATTCTCACCAGTTTTGCGTTGACCCGACGCGGGCAAGGTTGCTACCATAACGGGTGCTACGGTGGGGCGCGGGTTGACCCGGCGAATGGTCGGGTCGCCCGCGTCGGTCACCCCGGTTCGGAATCCTCCAGTGGAGGTAACGGCCGTGTGTAAGCCCATAGCATCCGCGTCTCCCCAAGGCTGTGATTCGTCGCCCGGCGGCTGACCCGCGCTTGGTTCTGGGTGTTCTGGACTCTGGTGCTGGCGGCCGTGATCGTCGTGGAGCGGCTGGTGGAGCTGTACTACCAGCGGAAGCCGCTGCTGGAGCGCCTGGGCCTCGGGGAGGAACTGCAATGGGACGATCCGTACGAGTGGCGGCCGGAGTCTTTGCTGTTCAATCCGCCCGAGTACGACCCGCCGGACGGTCCGGATGACGACGGCGACGGCGGCACTCCGTTGCCCGCGCCGATCCTGGCCGGGCACTCCCGGTGTGCTTGGCGTGAACCTGTCTGGAGTGTCACCCGCGCGCGCCCACCGCCGTCGAATCCGCGTGCATACGGCCTGTCTCAATGAACCTCTCAACGTGCAAAACGTGAACCGCGGCCGGAACCGGTGCGACATGCGTCGCCGCGGCCGCGGGGTTCACAGAACTAACGATCTATGCATCGCCGGGCCAGGCGTTTCCCGCCCGGCGATCGAATGAAAGGCATAACTATGAAATCCAAAGCCATCATGCTGGCCGCGCTGCTGCTGTGCGCCGCGGCCGGCCAGGCGTCGGCGGCCGTCTTTTTCTGGACGGGCGCGGCGAGCGGCTACTGGGGGAACGAGAACAACTGGGACAACGCCGGCTGTTCGGTCGATTGTTACCCCCACACGACCGACGACGACGTGCTGATCGACGCGGAGGACACCATTATCCTCGACGGCGATTACGACATCGAGGATCTGACCGTCAGCGACGTCATCCTGCTGACGACGGACTCGACGGCGCGCACGGTGACCTGCGAATCCATCACGTTTACCGACGTGAACATCGTGCTGCAGGCTGAGGCCGCACTGGTCGTCGAATAGCCGCAGCGGCGTTTCCGCTGCATCGTAAGGCGTAACTGAAACCGGGACGGGGTCGTCCAGGCCCGCGTCCCCGGTCGAAATCATAGGTCCGGAAGCAGAGTCGTCCGGTAAGACCCCGTGCAGGGTCAGCGGGCCGACGGGGAATAGAAGCGGAGTGAGATCATGCGTTTGGGATCAGTCGTTGTCAGTTTGATGGTAGGAGCGTGGTCGGCGTTGAGCTTCAGCGGCGCGGCGCTGGCCCAGGTTGAAATTCCGGAGGGGTTTGAAGTCGTCGAGATATTTCGATCGGAGCGACTGTCGGGCTATCCGGACATCAACGACTGCGGAGAGATCGTATTCGACTCGCAGATGGGACCGGACCAGCAGGACAGGGAGATATTCCTGTATGACAACGGCAAGCTCAGACGCATTACTGAGAATCCATGGCGGGATCTTGCCCCGCGGATTAACGGCCACGGGGAGATCGTCTGGGCTCGCACCGTGGACCCGCCCGACGACGACGAGATCATCCTCTGGCGTGCGGGTGGCGAAATCCTGCTGGACTCCAGCGTGAGGAAGCCGCTGAAGATGGTGCATGCCCCCGTGATCAATAATCAGGGATGGGTCGCGTGGGGTCGTGGAGACCGGACGCGGTACGGCTGTAAGGGCGACATTGTGCTGTGGGATACGGTCGAGACTCGGAAGATCAGTCAGCGCGATCGGCTGTGGGATCAGTCGCCGGACATCAATTCCCGAGGGGACGTGGTCTGGGAGGCTGATAATGTCTGCGTAAACCCGTGGGTATCAGAGATTCATATGTACTCCGACGGTCGTGTGACGGTACTTCCTTCCTCCTTCGAGCAGCTCCAGGTTCCATCGATCAACGATATTGGCCAGGTGGCGTGGACTGGCATCCCAGCGGTCGAATTCTGGGAAGACGGGCAGACACGGCTGCTGACGGATGATGGGCGAGCCCCTGACATCAACAACCGCGGTGACGTGTACTTCTACCGCTGGTACGAGAATCTTCAGGTCTGGCAACCGTGGCTCGTTGACGGCAAGAGCGGGAAATTCTATCGCCTCGTGGATGACGCGCAGACGTCCTATAGTGCGGGTCGGCTCAATGATTGGGGCGAGGCCGTGTGGTGGCGGAGCCGCGGGCCTGTGGATCGCCGATACGGCATCCTTGTTCTGCGTCGGATACGGACCGGCGACTCAGAATTTGATGGCGCTATCGACCTCAGCGATTACAAAGCCGTTGCGGAGTGCATGACCGGCCCTGGACAGGCCGATCGTCTCTGCGACTGCCGTTTCCTGGACATCGACTACGACGGGGACGTGGACCTGGGCGACTTCGCCCGGTTTCAGAACGCCTTTCAAGGACCGTAAGGATACAAACACATTGGCATGGATGCCACCATAACCGTCCGAGAGCGGCGCGTGTCGCTCCGGCATCTGTTCAGACCCTTCAAGACGTCCTCGCAGGCGCGGGGACACGGAGAAAGTGAAATGCGAATCACATTGATTCTTGTCACGATGGTCGTGGCCGCAGGGCCGAGCGCGTTGGCGGGCACCACCACGTGGACCGGCGGAAATGGTGACAGTTGGCACCAGAACAACAAGTGGGACAACAACGCCCCGGGCCCGAACGACCTCGCCATCATCAACAACGGCACCCGTCCGGAGATCGACAACTCGGCGGTTGCCAAGGCGGGCCAGATCCAGATCGACGGCAGCGGCTCGCACGTGAAGATCCTCTCGGGAGGCATTCTGGAACTCGGCGACGGGACCAGCCAGCTTTCCCAGATCACCGACACGGGCAAGCTGGAGGTCGTCGGCGTCCTCAAGATCAACGGCGCCGTCACCATCGAGGGCAACAACGGCGACATCCTGATGAGCGACGCCGGGGCGCAGATCAACGAGTTGACCGACGATGACGACGAGCTGACGCTTGAGCACGACTGCGACGACACGCTGATCGACACCTGCTCGGTCCGCCTGCGCGGCAGCGGCAGGGTCAACGTCAAGCTCGTCAACAACGCCTTCGTCTACGCCGAAAGCGACACCGACCCGCTCGAACTGGACCTGCGGTCCAAGAGCGGCACCGGCGTGTTCGAGGCCCGCGACGACGGCGTGCTCAGCGTCGAAGTCAGCGTCTTTGGCGGCGAGTGGCGGGTGACCGATACCGACGGCGGCATGATCCAACTGGTCGACGACGGCTGCGTCGTGACCAGCGGCGCCACCGTGCTGACCGGCGAGAGCCAGGGCGACTTCCACTACGTGCTCTATGTCGCAGCGGGAAAGTCGTTCTGTTCCACCGGGCCGCTCAACTTCGCGTCCACCGGCGGCGGACCGACCGAGCCTGCGATCTTCGTCGGTAGCGGCGGCTACGCCCGGTTCGGCATGATCGCCTGCACGACCTGCCCGTAGCAGCGGGTCATGCTCATAGCGTATCGGCGGCGATCCACGCTGCGGTCCGCATCGCGGCCGCCCTTGAAGCCGGTTCCTATCGCCGGGCTTCATTCGTCGCCCTGATTCCCGCGCCCCTCCCCAGGTGACGCGCCTGCGGAGGGGCGCTCCTGTGCGCGTGACTCCCTGGAGACCCGGCGCTCATCCCTGCGCGTCGCGCGTCCGCAGCGATCGACCGGACGTGGCCGGGCAACCCGCCGTGCGCGCGTCAGGGCGCCTCAGCCCGCGCGTCGGCCAGGTGCGTGGGCGGGTGCTGCGCGGCGTGGGCGACGCGGTCGCGGAGGCGGAGGGCGAGGTCGTCGGAGGGCCGCTCCAGCAGGAGCCGGTCGAGCGCTTTGAGCGCCGCTTCCGTCTGGCCGAGCTTCTGATGCACGGTGGCGATGATCAGCAGCGCCTCCGGGTCGTGCGGGCGGCGGGCCAGCACCGTGTGGGCCCCTTGCAGTGCGACGTGAAAGTTGTCCACCTGCAGCGCGGCCGCGGCGTAGAGCAGTTGCGCCCCCAGATCCTCGCCGTGCAGCCGCACGTAGTCTCCCAGCGTGGTCATCGCCAGGCGCGGGTCGGCCAGGGCCAGGTGGCACTGAGCCACGGCCCGGCGGATCGCCCCTTCCGGGCGACCTTCAAGGTTGCCGACCAGCAGCGGCTCCAGCACGACGCGGCCTTCGGCAAACCGCTGCCGCGATACCAGCGACAGGCCGTACTCGACCAGCGTGGCCGGCGACTGCGACTCCTGCGCGGCGCGGCGATAGAGGCGATCGGACGTTGCGCCGTCGCCGGTCAGCTCGGCGACGCGCGCGCCCAGCAGCGCCATCGCGCCGTTGCGATCGACGGCGTCCATCTGCTGCAAGATGACGATCAGCGCTTCGTTTTCCCGCCCGGCGGCCACCAGGCATTCGGCGTAGGCCAGCCAGTGATCCAGCTCCGACGGCCCGTCGGCGCAGGCTTTTTCGTAGTGCGTCAGCGCATCGGTGAAGTTGCCGCGCTGCTCCAGCACGACGCCCTGGAGATAGGTCAGTTCCGCGGTGGTCACGTCGGCGGCGATGGCGAGGCGCAGGATGGTGGTCGCGCCGGACACGTCGCCGAGTTCCAGCCGCGCCCGGGCCAGCAGGGCATACGCACCCGCCGACGACGGATCGAGCGCCAGCGTCTCTTCACACGCGCGCGCCGCTTCTATGGCGTGTCCGGTGTCGAAAAGCTGGGTCGCCAACTGGAGCTTGACCTGCGCCCGGATTTGATCCCAGCTTCGCTGCGCCTGCTCGGCGTGTTGTTTGTGGGTCAGGTGCGCGCAGCCGGAGGTCAGCGCGGCGGCGCTGCACAGGCCTATCAACAGGGTCCGTCGGATGGTGCCTTTATGCATCATTCAATGTCCGTGGGGTCGGTCGGGTCGTCCGCGGGCGGCGCGGCTGGTTCTGGGGCGGGTTCGGCGCCCTGCGGGGCGGGCGCGAGCGGCCACTGCCGCTCGTAGTCCGGCACCCACTCGGCGTTTTCGCGGCCGATGAGCGTGCGGATGAAATGGCGGCCGGCGGTGCCTTCCTCTTCCCATTGCCGCTGTCCGACGATGCTCTCTTTCAGGTCGATGGCGGCCAGGAAGCGCGGGTAGTTGCCCAGCGCCATGTTGAGGTTCCACAGCGCCTTGTCGATGTCGCCGTCGGCGTAGTGTTCCAGGGCGCGGCGATAGTGCGCCTGGGCGAGCCGCTCGCGGCCGTGCCACATCATCCCGGCCCGCAGGCCGACGCGCATTTTCTCGATCTCCTCGTCGAGTTCGACCGACATGCGGGCGTAATTCTCATCGTCCTTCACCACGTGAACGGTCAGCAGAATGATGACTTCCTCGCGCGTCGAGTTGTCCTGCCGCGACTGGAAGAACATGCCCAGGCCGGGGATGTCGCCCAGGGCCGGAACCTGCGAGCGCGTGTCGGTGGCGAGTTCGCGGAAGAGGCCGCCGATCAGGATGGTGTGTCCGTCGCGGACGATGACGTTGGTCGTGACTTCGGTCGTCTGCTCGAAGGGCAGCCCCTGGCTGTCCACGCCGCCGGTGCTGTCTTCGGGGTGAAGCTCGACGCGGACGTAGCCATCGTTGCCGATGAAGGGGCGGAAAATCAACTGCGTGCCGGTCTCGAGAAACTCGATGGTCTGCTGGGCCGTGGTTTCGGTGAAGGTGGTCGTCAGGTAGCCGTCGCGGCGGCCCACGATGACCTGTCCCTTCTGGCGATTGAGCGCCAGCACTTTCGGGTTGGCGATGACCGACGTGTCCGTCACCTGTTCGAGCGCCTTCAGGAAGACGGCGACGTGATCTTTGATGATGCCGAGGGTGATGCCGCCGGGCGGCAGGTCGCCGATGAAGTCGGTGCTGGCGTTCGAGTTGAACAGCTCGAACCGATCCGTCGGAAGCTGGCCGACGGTTATGTCGGTAATGGCGTTCGAGGTGGAGCCGAGCAATTCCAGATCGACGCCGCCGACGAGCGTGAAGTCCACGCCCAGGGCGTTGTCGTCGGTGAGGCTGGCGCGCAGGATCGTCGCCTCCACGAGAACCTGTCGGGGGCGGACGTCGATCTTGGCGAGGGTCTCGGCGACGCGCTGATGGACGTCCGGCCGGTCAAACACGTAGAGGTAATCCGGCCCGGCCCAGTCCTGCCCGCCCGCCTGTTCGGCGGCGCTGGCGATGCCGATCTCCGGGTCGGGGGATCGCGAGATGGTGCCGTTCGTTCCCAGCAGCGGCTTGACGATCGCCTCCGCCTCGGTGGCGCGGATGTAATTCAGGTGATAGACGCGGCCTTCCGGCTGGGCGACCAGCAGTTCGTCGAGTTCCTTGTTCGTATAAACATAGATGAAGTTGCCGCGCCGGATGAAGCCGGCGTCGTTGGGCCGCAGGATGGCGTCCAGCGCCTCGTCGAGCGTGACGTTGTAGAGATTGGCATCGACTTTTCCGGTCACGCCGGGCGAAGCGATGATGTTCTGCTTGCTCTCGATGGCCAGCCAGCGCAGCACGCCCGACAGCGACATGCCGGAGACGTGCATCTGGATGCCGCCGTGTTCATTGACGGCGACGGTGTGATCGTCGCCGGACGCCTTCTTGGGCTCGGCGTCCGCTTGAGGCGCGGTTGCGTCGACGGGTTGCTCAGGCGCGGGCTGCTGCGGAGTGAGCTGCCCCGACGCACCGGCGCCCGCAAGACAGAGGGCCAGCCACGCGAATGCGGCGGCGGCCGGGCGATGTCCTCTCGACGGCATGAAGCTGACTCCCAACGCTGGCGGCCGTGCCGCCTCGAATGCGGGACCGGGTCGATACGGGCGAAACGCGGCGTCGGCGCCGCGCGACCGCACTACGGACCATCCATCGCGTCCTCGTCCGACCGGCCTGGCTGATTATCGGTACTCCGTACGCGGACATTGATGACGCCCTTCTTCAGCAGGTCGCGTATCTCGGTCAACAGTTCGTTACTGCGCTCGATGGCGTCGGCGATGGCCTTCCGCTGGGCGGCGGGGTCGAAGGCCTGCGCTTCCGCCACCGGTGTGGCGAGGCTCTCGCCGAGCCAGACGCGGCCGCAGGTCAGCACGAGCACGGTAACCAGTATTGCGCGGATGACCCGTTCACCACGGGCGTCAGACTGGAGCATCACTGTCCTCCCTGACAGGCTTCGACACGGTCGAAGCGCTCGCGTCCGGTCCGTCGCAGCGACAGCGACGACGCAACCGTGCGGAAGGGGCGCGCCGCCGAAGCGACGATGCCCTCCGCCCCGGAGGTATCGGACGCTGGCGCGGGTGGGTTGAGACAGGGGACTCGGACGATGGCAGAGCAGAGCGGCGCGTGGGCAGTCGATCGTCAGAATCAGGCGGCGTAAAAAGGGCCGCACCACCCTCGCCTGGGGGGAGGCGAGAGTGGTGCTGTGGTCGTCCGCGTCACGAGGAGGAGTGTGACGCGTAAGGAGGAAAGAAAGAAGGCGTCCGGTACGGTCCGGCGGGTCTCGGCCTGCCGGCCGCGCAAGGCCACCCCTCCGGGTCTGCCTGCGCCTGGTACCAAGCCCTGATTTCGTCTGAGTCGCCCGGTCCGGCCGGACGGTCCATCGTCGGATGATCACGCCACCCGCCCGACGACGCAGGATTATTAGCAGCGCCTGATCACCGGGCAAGCGACGCAGCGGTAATTAGTTGTCGAGCACTCCTGCGCGGTTTTTATCCGTCGTTCACACGATCGCAACATGGCCGCGTCACTGGCAATCGACGTTGATCGGATCCACGCAGCCGCCCGGAGCAAGCAGCACCACGGGCGTGGAGCCCTGGAAACAGCATTCCTTCGCCTTGGCCTTCTTGCCGCTGATTTGAACGTCCACGGCCAGCCGCGAGATGCCGAACGTCACCGTTTCGCCGCTGTGGCTGTTGTCCACGAGCTTGAGGATGGCCTTGACGGAGTTGCGTTTGCAGGAGGCCTTGAACTTCTTGATGTCGTCGCAGCCGACCTCTTCGCCGGCGCCGACCGTGAAGTGCGAGATCCACGTGCCCCAGTTCCCGACGCCGTTGGCGTATTGGCCGACCGACCAGAAGGTGCGATCGTCCAGCGGGTCGATCGCCATGTCGAAGTAGTCGCCGTAGCGGCCGGAGTAGCCGCTGGCGCTTTCCTTCGCCAGTTGCAGCGCGCCCATCTGCCCGGGCGGATCGCCGGCCAGTCGTCCCGTGACCTCGACGGTCGGCCGGACGCTGCCGCTCGACTTCGCGACGACCAGGCCGACGTTGTCGTTGCGGTCGGCATAGATGGCGGGGAAGAACGTGTGGAGACCCTGGCCGGCGTCGACGTTCCCCGACTGCACGAGGCTGGGCGAACCGCCGGCGGGCCAGTTGTTCGTGGCGAACTGATACCAGCGAGCGACGTTGCGGCCGCCGACCATGATCGGGTGAGCCGTGTAAAGCTGGCCGCTGCGCCACTGAGCGTTGATCACGCGGCCGTCGAGGCTGTCGATCGTCCCGTTCGGGGTGGGGACGTTGAACCGCGAGGGCTTGGTGTAGTTCGGAACCGTCACCGCGGCCGAAACGATGCTGGGCTGACCCAGCGGGTCGGCGATGGCGTGCAGGTCGATGGTGGCGCCGTTGCCGGTGGACGCGAAGTACTGGGCGGGCGCATCGCCGAACGTATGCACGGCCTGTACCGCGCCGGTGTTGGTCCGGCGCAGGTCGGTGATTCTTGCCGGCTGGCCGGTCAGCAGCGGCGCCTTTTCGAAGATGCGGAAGAGCACACTCCCGTCCGGAGCGCCGCCAAAGCTGAACAGGTTTCCGGTGACGTAGTACGCGTCCTGGTCATACCCTTCGCCGGGATAGTCGGGCCACATGTTCGTGTTGCCCACGCGGATGACCGCGTTGGTGCGATATTTGTACCAGACGCCGTGCGGATCGCTGTCGTCGGAGACGGCGATGTCGATGGTGGCGGTGCTGTTTCCGAAGTAGACCTCGATGGCGATGATGACGAAGCGCTCCTCGTACTGGTCATAAACGACCCGCGGATCGACGACGAAGTCTCCCGCGCCGACGCCTTCGAAGAAGCCCGGGTTGCCGTTGCTGTCCAGATCGACGGAGAACGTGACCTGGCCGTCGCGGGTGAAAAAGCTGACGGTCGAATTGACCGTCTCGACGACGTGCGTCGGCCCCACGGCCAGGGTCGGGTCCGGCGGCGACCAGCGCGTCTGCTGGATGCCCGCGAAGCCCTCCACCGCCGACGCGCCAGGTTGATCCGACATGGCGCCGGGCGCCAGGTCGTTCGGCGGTCCGACCTCTTCCGCTCCACGGCCCCAGTGCGGCGGCAGGTGGTCTTTGACGACCGTCACCGGACCCCGCCAGCCAGACGACCCCTGAATCTGCGGCTCGACCAGCCGCGTGTCGTAGATCGAGCCGTCGACGACGGTGCGAACGAAGGTCGACTCGTCGGTCAGATCGATAACCCCATCCTGGGCCGGGGCGCTTGCCGCGATCACGATGCAGCCGGCGACGACCGCCATCCCCCAACAGGTGCGCTTGCGTGGCATGAACTGACTCCTTATTGAGACCACCGCACACGAAACGGATTCCACGCCGGCATTGTATCAAAGCTGCGGCGCCACCGCACGTGGGGGCACGGTCTTGCGCAGAAGGAACAGCGGCGGGGATCGCCGAGCACGGTTGAACCGGCGGAGGACGACGCCTCACGGGGAACGCATGCCCGCGCAGGAGGTGGGGAAACCAGACGCCGGCCGGTGATCGCGAGGCAGCTATCTGCGCCGACGAGTCAGGCCGACGAGGGCGAAGCCCGCCACGGCCAGCAGAGCAGCGCCCGGCGCGGGAACCGTGCTGACGTTCATCGAGAACACGTGGCCGCTGACTTTGAACCGGCTGAAATCGCCGCGGCCTTTCAGCGTCAGCACGGCCCCGCGGTAAGAATCGAGCGCATCGAGCGACAGTCCCAGCAACTGCGTCAGGGCGTCGCCGCTGAGCACGTCGCGCGTCGAATCGGTCAGTTGGAGCCGGGCCTTCTTGAGCGTACGCCCGCCGAACGTAGACAGGTCCGGGCGGCCGGCGAACGATACGCGGTCGAAATTATCATGAACGAGCGTCTTGCTGAACACGTCCTGGCTGAGGTCGTAGTTTCCGACGGTCAGCTCTGTGGAGATCAGCGCGTGGCGATAGTCGCCCAGGTCCGGTCTGCGACTGCGATCCGTCGCACCGGTATTAATCGTCAACGACCCCCAGAAGGGCGTCTGACCGGCGACGATATCCGCGGGGACGTCGCCGCGGGCGGCGTTTATCACGCCGGAAAACGTGACACGGGCGATATCGGCCTGCGCCGTGGTCTGAATCGCAGCCAGGACAACCAGGATGTAAAACAATCTCGCGGCGCGCATCGGACGACCTCCTCAACTCCCACGCAGTCATCCTATCGCGCGCCAGTGCCTGATTTCAATTAAATTGTCATAGCTACGACCGATAGGTCGGCGCCGGATCGGCGGCGATATTATCAATCAACCTCGTAGTTCCGATGCGAACGGCCACGCATATTCGGACCTGTTCGATAATATCGCTGACGGGCGCCAGCGTGGCGGGGTGTACAACTTCCACGTAATCGATATCAGACGGTCCCGCGGCTGCCACGTGCTCCCGGATGGCGTCCGTCACCGCGCGCGGATTCCGCTGCCCGGCTGCAACGCCGGCCCGCGCCGACGTCAGCGCCGCGTAGATCGACGCGGCCTGAGCACGTTGAGGCGGCGTCAGGTAGGCGTTGCGGCTCGACATCGCCAGCCCGTCGGGTTCACGAACCGTGGCACAGCCGACGATGTCGATGGGGAAATCCAGATCCGAGGCCATCTGCCGGATGACGGCCAATTGCTGAAAGTCCTTTTCGCCGAAATAGGCGCGATCGGCCGGGAGAATATGAAACAGCTTGCTGACCACGGTGGTGACGCCGTCGAAGTGTCCTGCCCGGTGGGCCCCGCACAGGCCCGTTGTCAGTCCCGCGACGCGGACGGTCGTCCGGGCATCGGCGGCATACATTTCGGCGACGTCGGGGCAGAAGACCAGATGAACGCCGGCCTTGCGGCAGACATCCAGGTCGCGCTCGCGCGTCCGGGGATAGGCGTCGAAGTCTTCGCCAGGCGCGAACTGGGTCGGGTTGACGAAGAGGGTCACCGCCACGAAGTCGCACTCAGCGACGGCGCGGCGCATGAGCGAAAGATGACCGTCATGCAGCGCGCCCATCGTCGGCACCAGCCCGGTCGACCGGCCGAGACCGGCAGCGCTCAGCAACGCCGCCCGCGCGGCACGCTTCGTTTCGATCACATCCATGCGGAACCTCCGCGCGAGGGCTCGATCCGACCCAGGCCGCCAACGGACGACCGGCGACCGTTGCTTGCCCCTTGTGGATATTTCTCCGGTTGCAACAATCGTCACGGCGCAACGCTTGTTCGCGGCCGACCGATAGAATAGCGTCCCGCCGGCGCACGGCGTCGATGCCGCCGCACCGCTAACGTCTGGGTTTCTATCGTGTCTGATTCCATGCAGCCAGCCGAGCGCGCCGAGGCCGAGGTCGCGGCCGCGGAAGACGCGCTGAGGGTGGCGGCCGCCCGAGGCGGAGACGCCGCGGCGTTCAGCTGGCTGGTGCGAAGGCACCAGCGCCGAGCGGTCAGCGTCGCCTACCGCCTGCTGGGCAACTCGGAGGATGCCGCCGACGTGGCGCAGGACGCCTTCGTGCGAGCCCACACGCGGCTGGGGCAGTTGGACGACGACGCGCGGTTCGGCCCGTGGCTGATGCGGATCGTCACCAACCTGGCGCTCAACTTCCGGCGGAAGCGCGGCTCACGGCCGGCGGTGTCGCTGGAGCCCGGCATGGACGGTGAGGCGCCGCCGGGGCAGGTTCTTCCGGTTGGACCCGGCGCCGCGGGTGACGACGGACCGGACGGCTCGGCGATGAAGCAGGCGATCGACGCCGCTATCGCCACGCTGCCGGAGAAACAGGCGGCCGCCCTGGTGCTGTTCAGCATCGAGGGGATGCCGCAGAAGGAAGTGGCCGAGGTGCTGAACTGCTCGGTCGAACTGGTGAAGTGGAACGTGTTTCAGGCGCGCAAGAAGCTGAAGGAGTTGCTGGCGGACTTCCTTTGATGGAAGGGTGTGAAGGGTGCGAAGGGTGTGAAGGGTGTGAAGGGTGTGAAGGGTGTGAAGGGTGTGAAGGGTGTGAAGGGTGAAGAGTGCAGCGTGAAGGGTGAAGGGTGAAGGGTGTTGGGTGTTGGACGAGAGGCATGACAACCAGGATGCCGAGTATCTGCTCAGCCGGGAGCTTGACGGCGACCTGACGCCGGACGAGCGGGACAGGCTCGATGTACTGCTTCGTGACGATGCGGCGCTCGCCGCCCGGCGCGGGCAGTACGCGCGACTTGAGGCCTCGCTGCCGCGCGACGAGCCGGCCGTCGATTGGAATGCGTTTCATGATCGAGTGATGGCGGAGGTCGCCTGGACGCCGATCGTGAACACCAGGCTGCGGCGGCGCGTGATCGGGATCGGGCTGGGTCTGGCAGCCGCGGCGGCCCTGGTTCTGGCGGTGGTGCTCCCGACGTTCAATACCGTACGAACCAGCGGAACGCATCGCGTCGCGGTCGCCGAGGTGACGATCGAGCGGCCGCTGGAGTGGGTCGAAGCGCCGGCGCTTGACGGCGAGATTGCATCCGCCCACGCCGGCGCTGGTGAGGCACGCGTGGTTCAAGTCGCCCTGGCCCGCATGGATGTTCAGGAAATCGACGTGACCGAAACACCCAAGAGGCGCCTGCTGGTTGCCGGTGGCACCGGCCGCCTGGACATGGATCGGGCCGCCGGTGCTCGGGGACCGTTTTAGATTCTAACAGCGCAACTTCTTGCCACCGTGCGCGCGTGTTTCGCAAGGAGCGGCAATCGTGACCGGGACAAAGGGATCAGGGAGTAAGGGAGTCAGGGAGTCAGGGAAGAAAGACCACGAGGTTCAACTCTTCCTCTCCTCCTCACTCCCCGACTCCCTTACTCCCTCACTCCCCTCCGAGTTGGCGCTTTGGTTGCGGCCGTCGGCCGCCTTAGCGATGAAATCGTTGCTGATTCGCGGGCCTGTTCGCCCGCAAGCGAGGGTCTTGCCGATATGACGCATTCGTTACTCATCTTGTGGGCGACGCTCGCGCCCCTGCCGGGGCAGCAGCAGGTCGATATGCGCGTGCTGGTCGAGCAGGCGCTGGACGCACCGCTGGAACTGTCGCTCACCGACGCCAAGCTGCCGGAACTGTCCAAGGCGATTCAGGATGCCAGCGGCGTGCGCGTCGTCATGCACCCGCAGGTCATGGCCCTGCTTCCCTACGGCGCGGAGACGCGCGTCGGCAAGGCGGAAATCCGCAATACGTCCCTTCGTTACGGGCTGGCCGCCATCTTCGACGGCCTGGGCATGACGTTCGTCATCAACGAGGCGCACGACCTGGAGATCATCCCGAAGCCGGCCGTCGCGCGGCTCGGCCGGCCGGTGACGTGGACGGAACTCGATCTGCTCTCCCGACTCTCCGCGTTGAACCCCGGGCAGAAGCCGGATGAGCTCGACGCGCTCAAGCCGATGCTCCAGTTCCGCGTCCGCGAGAGTGATCCGTGGACGCGCCTGTCCGGCGTGCTGCGGCAGGCCGGCGCCGGGCCGGGAGACGTCGTGCTCGACCTGGCCTGCCAGCGGCTCGGCTGGACGTGGTTCCCGGAAGACCGCACGATCGTCGTCGTCTCCATGCAGGAGCAGATCAACCGTCAGCTCGGCAGCGAGCTGTATCTGAACCTGAGCAACCGCCCGCTGATGGAGATCTTCCGCGCTGTGGGGGAATCGTGTGGCGTCCCGGTCGAGATAGACCCTGCCGCGTTTCAGGCGCTGCCCGCCGACCTGCGTCAGTCCTTCACGCTGACCGTCGAAGGCTACTCGGCACGGGAAGCGCTCGACGCCATCGCGGCGCAGACCGGACTGACCTACATCGTGACCGTCGAGGGCGTGTCGTTTTATTCCGCAGCCGCCGAGGTTCGTCCGGCCGCCGCCGGGATGGGTTCGGCCGATCCGGTCATCGGCCTGATCGCCGTGGACATCGGCGGGCAGACCCTTCACGTTCTCGTCCGGATGTCCGACGTCCCGCCGGAAGCGCGTCCGCTGATCGACGCGGCCAGGGCGCAGGCCGTCGAAGGCCTGATTCGCACGCTGGAGGCGGCCGAGCGCGAGTGACTCGCGGGTGCGTGACAGACGCGGCGGGCACGCTCGAACGTGGCACGGCCTTCCAGGCCGTGTGATTCGGACGGCGGCAGGCGCGCCTGCCTGTCGTGAAGCAGTTTCTCTCCTGGCGGGCCAAATACCGAGTCGCAATCACGGGCAAGATGCCCGTGCCACGCGCGCCGCCGACGGCTTCATGGCCCCGCGGATTGCGTCACGCACCCGTGACTCGCGGCGACCGCACTTGGCGATCCGCACCGGTCCTGTACACTGACGATCGTCGCCCGCTACCAGCGGAAGTGGATACCCGTCAGTCGTTGGATACGGAGCAACCGCCATGTGCTCTCCACGTTTCGTCCAGGCTATGTTCATCTGTCTTTTGGCCGCGGGTGCAGCGGCATTCCCGACCGCCTCGGCCGAGGCGCAGGATGCGCCGGCTACGTCACGGCCGCCATCCGGCTCGGCAACCGCGCAGCAGCCCCCCGCGCCGACCGGCGCCGACAAGCCGGATGAAGCACCACCGACACCCCAGAAGCCTACCGAGGCAAAGCCCGCACCGGCGACCGAAAAGGCGCACTCCCCTACCACGCGACTGATCGACCTGCCCGACTGGGCCTTCGACGCACAATGGTACTACGTCCTCGTACCGCGTTTCGCGAACGGATCGACGGAGAATGATCCGTCGGGTGTCCGCCCGTGGGGCGAGGGTTGGCCGGCGGCGGGCGAGCCGGTGGACGAAAAGCGCGCGGCCGGGCTGGATGAGCTGCGCTACGGCGGCGACTTGCAGGGGCTGCGCAAGCGGTTGCCTTATCTGAAGGATCTGGGTTTCAATGCACTGATCCTCAGCCATGTGTTCACCGGGGCAGGCGATCTGAAGCGGGCGACGATCGACTGGCGGCACATCGACGACGACCTGGCCATCAAGGGAAGCCGGGCAAAGCTCAGCGGCGAGACGGATGAGCGGGAAAGCTGGAGCTGGTCCGACAGCGACAAGCTGTTCTTCCAGTTCGTCCGCGAGGCGCACGTCGCGGGCTTCAAGGTCGTGCTCGACATCGACTTCAACAGCGTGTCGGCCGATTTCTGGGCGTTCGAGGACGTGAAGCTGAACGGCGCGGCGTCGCGTTATGCGAGTTGGTTCGAGGCGGCCGCCGGACCGCCACTGAAATGGAAGAGCGCTGACGGGAGCGACAACGGCTCCACCGTCGTGATACGCCGGGCGAAGATGGGTCTGGCGCCGCTGGCGGAGAATCACTTCTTCGCGATCTGTCAGCGCTATCTCGACCCCAACGACGACGGCGATCCCTCCGACGGCATCGACGGATGGCGCGTGGACAACGTCCGCCTCGTCGATCATTCCTTCTGGCAGCGCTGGCATACGACGACCAAGAAGTACAACCCGAATGCGATCCTGATCGGCGAAGTGTGGGAAGACCCGCACGACTGGCTGCTCGGCGACGAACTCGACACGGTCTACAACTTCAAGGCGGCCGGCATCATGCGGCGGTTTTTCTCCGCCGATTCCGAGTCGGATCTGACGCCGACGCAGATGTCGAACGAACTGGAGGCCTATCGCAAGACGCTCCAGCCGGGCACCAATGCCGCCCTGCTGAACCTTCTGAACACGCCGGACACGGACCGAATTCTCTCACGAGTGGCGAGGGCGCCAAAGCCGAAGCTGCCCGATCCGTCGCCGAACCCGTCGGACGACGGGAAGTCGGATGCGCCGCCGCAGTCTGAGACCAAGCCGCCCGACGACGGCACGGCCGGG
>CAZYLK010000033.1:27042-41798 GCA_964648365.1 uncultured Phycisphaeraceae bacterium | reverse complement strand
CGTGGCCGCGGCCTGCCGAACTGCATCATCCTGCGCGATCAGGTCATCGACTTCCCACGCCCACACCCGCCTTATGCGCGGCTGACCCGCTTCCCGATCGTCGCCTCGGACGATTGTCACAAGACGATCCAGCCGAAAGTACCACTCCGTCGGCTCAGCTTCGACCATGATCAGATACTCACCGTCGTCGGTCGGCCAGGGCGCTCGAAGGTGTGGACGCCGTACCGGCTCAACGCCGGGCATGGGCAACTTTGCATAACGAAACTCGTAACTGTTATAACAGGCTTCCAGATCGGCGATCGAAGCCGGTTGAGTTCCGAAGGTCTGCCCATACGCCGCCAGCGCATTGCCGTAGATCGCATATTCGACGAAGCGGCGCGTCTGCAGCCGGACGTAGTGATAGCCCGCCACCACGGAGGCGCTTGCGCCGATCACAAACCCGATCAGGATTCGACGCCGTCGCTTGGTCATCGGACTTCCAAGCCCCGACTCCGTGCGCCGCTGAGCCGCCAGCTTGTTGAAGAATGGCTCAACCCGCGTGTGGTGCCGGCTTTCAGCCGGTGGAATCACGGCCTGGAAGGCCGTGCCACACATTCTTCAACAGCCTGCCAGCCATTGCCCCCGCGCGCCCTACCCCCGCGCCGCGCGGAAGAACTCCCGCGGCACCAGGCTCTTGGCAATCACATAGCGCTGGATCTCGCTGGTGCCTTCGTAGATCGTGGTGACGCGCACGTCGCGGTAGAGCTGTTCCACGCGGCATTCTTTGACCAGGCCCATGCCGCCATGCACCTGCACGGCGAGGTAGGCGATGCGGTTGGCGGCTTCGGACGCGCGGAGCTTGGCCATCGACGAGGGCGCCAGTTCGTCGTGGCCGGCGTCGATGAGCTGCGCCGCCCGCCAGATCAGCAGACGCGCCGTCTCCAGCAGCACGGCGCTGTCGACGATCATGTTCTGCACTGCCTGAAACTGCCCGATCGGCCGACCGAACTGAATGCGCTCGGCCGCATACGACCGCATCGCATCCAGACAGGCCTCCGCGATGCCCGTCGCCTGCGCCGCAATGCCGACGCGTCCGCCATTGAGCGCCAGGGCGCTGATCCGCCCGCCGTCGCCGGGGCCGCCGAGGATGTGATCGGCGGGCACAAAAACATCTTCGAGCGCGATCACGGCCGTGTCGCTGCCGCGGATGCCCATCTTGCCGTGGATCTTGGTGCGCGTGATGCCGCCGGCCGTGCCGTCCACCATGAACATGCAGAGCTGCCCGTCCGCGGCGCCGCCACGGATGCGGGCGAGCGTCAGGAACCAGCGCGCCGTCAGGCCGTTGGTGATCCACATCTTTTCGCCGCTCAGATGGTAGCCGCCGTCGGCCTCGTCGGCCGTCGCGCGGGCGCCGCTCGGGTCGCTGCCGGCGTCGGCCTCAGAAATGGCAAACGCGGCGAAGCTGTCCGCCGAGCCCCAGTTGGAAAGCCACTCGGTGCGTTTCGGCTCGTCGGCGCCCTTGTTGAGGATGTGCCCCACCATCGAGTGTACCGAGATGGCTACCGCTGTCGACGGCGAGGCATAGGCCAGCTCGTGGATGATTGCGGCGTAGGTCTGGTAGCGCACGCCCAGCCCGCCGAGCGACTCCGGCACGACCAGCCCCAGCAGGCCCATCTCGGACAGATCCGGCAGGATCGTCTGCGTCAGCGGCGTCTCGTCCTCGTCGCAGCGGCGATCCGCCTCCAGCAGCCGGCCGCGGGCGAACTCACGCACGGCGTCGATGAGCAGGCGCTCGTCGTCGGTCACGGTGGCCAGACTGGGCATCAACGGCATGGCTCGGCATCCACAAGGCGCGGCACGACCTCGGACGCCGGCGCATCCGGCACGGAATCGCGCGAGAGGGCGACACGGGCGGCGCCCGCCGGGCGGACGCCGCACAGCTCGACACGAAATGCGGATTAGCACGCCACCGGCGCAATTTCAAGAAACGCGCGCCGCGAACCGACCGTTCAATGCAGCCGGTGATATCGTCGCAGACCCATCCACCCGAAGCCGATCAGCAGTACCTCGATCATGCCGAACGCGCCGCAGGCGCCGCACACGCCGACTTTGTACTCGCCGACATTGCGCGCGCCGGTGTCGTTGTCGTTGCCCGACCCGGGCGGCGGGTCGACCGGCAGCACCGTCACGTCGATTTCCGCCGTCAGATCCTCGAAGGCGGCCGTGACCCGCGTCTGGCCCTCGGAGACGCCCCTCAGCAGCCCGTCAGCGGTAATCGTGGCGATGGTCTGATCCTCGGACGCCAGCTCCACGCCGCCGAGCGCAAGAACGTCAGTCACTGCCGCCCCATCGCAATCGACGCCGCGCAGGCCCAGTTGGACCACGCTGCCCTCGTCGATGGTGATCTCGCTGCTGGCAAAGGCGATCGACGCGAGCGTCTGGTCGCCCTCGCACGGATCTTCGATCGGGCCGCACGATGGATCCACCGTGATGACCGCCGTGTCGTTGAAGGCGTTATTGATCACGGTGATGGTAGCGCTGCCCTCGCCGATCGCCGTGACCAGCCCCGTCTCGGAGACGGTCGCCGCGGTCTCGTTATCCGAGATGTACTGCGTGCCGGTGCCCGGGTTGGTCACGTCTTCGGTGGACCCGTCCGTGAAGTCGCCGAGAACCTGAAGTTGCTGCGTTTCGCCGATGACGCAGAGCGTCACGGCGCTGGGGTTCACGCGGATGCCGTCCAGCACGACCGGTCCGCCGTCGTTGTCGTTGCCGGGGGTGTTGTCGTTGGTGTTGGTGTTGCCGTTTTCATTGCCGCCACCGCCTCCGCCACCGCCGCCTCCGCCGCCGCCACCACCGCCGCCGAGGCTGCCGACGACGAACTCGAAGGCGAGCGACCGGATCGCAGCGCCGCCCTCGGGAATGGTGACCAGGCCGATGCGCGTATCGAGGTCAATCGTGCCCCCATAGGTCTGCGGGTCGAGTGTGATCTGCGTACTGAGCACGCCGACGTCCTCGGCATCGACGAAGACCTGGCTGGCGGCCACGTTCGACTCGGAACCGCCGGGCCGGATGAACTCCTGCACCGCGATGGTGGACGTGATGATCTGCCCACCCTCCTCAGTGGTGCCGGACGCGGCGCCGATCATGGCCAGACGAACCTGCCCAAACCCGCGATTCGGACCCGCCACCGCCGTGAAGCGAAGCGAGGCGGACAGATCCTCTCCGTCGAGCATCTCCAGCAGTTCTTCTCCAGACACGCCGTTCATTCCGGTGATGATGAACGGTACGTTCGCGCCCGCCGGGTTCGGGCTGATGTCGATCAGATCGGCGCCCGGTCCGTCGTAGGAAAAGTTGCTGAGCACGACGCTGCCGTCAGTCGATTCCAGCGCAGCCGGATTGCCATCGAGCAGGTTCTGAAGTACTTCGGCTTGCGCCGGCACCGCGGCCGCGACGCCGACCACCGCGAGCGCGGTAGCGGCTCGCTTCAACAATGAACAGTCCATAATCCCGTGACTCCCTCTCTCTCTCTTCTCGACCTTGGGCGAAAACGGCTTCCACCCCCTCCGCACCGACCGAGCGGCCCCGGGGGGCGCGCAGCGATAGACCGGTACAGACCGATTATTGTATCGGTCCGGAGACTTTTCGACATGGACGCGCCGCGGATTCCGTAAGGCGAATCATGCGTGCCCCCGGCGCCGCGCGTGGCACGGGCATCCTGCCCGTGATGACCGCTTGCACGGATTCCCCCACGGCCTCGAAGACGAGACCGTGCCATCCGCCGAACCTGTCACGCACCCCAGCGGGGCCAGCCGAGTGCCAGCCGAGCCGCAGAGGCGACCGTCGGTTGGCAACGGCCTCCGCCGCCGGTAGACTGCCGGGTCGCACGATGCCGGGGTAGCTCAGTTGGCTAGAGCGCCTGACTGTGGATCAGGAGGTCCCGGGTTCAAGTCCCGGCTCCGGTATGTCTGACGTGCCGCCACGGCCCGGCCGCGCTGCCGAATCGCGGCTGCCAACGCACCCGCCGGCGAACGCAAGTCATTTATTAAGATGTGTTTATAGCACCAATGTTCGGCGCGGCAGGCTGGGGTTTGCGCCCTCGCCGCTCGGCGGCGTGCCCTCGCCAGGGGGGCAAAGTGCCGGCATTCGCGCGACCGATGATGTAACAGCCCTGCCGCGGTCATCCCGGAAGGCGATGGCGCAGCGGGCCGACCTGCGGGCCTGCGACGCGCGTGTCCGGGCACCATACCCTGGTTCGCGGAGGAGAATCGCTGTGACCCTTCATCGCTTGCTGAGTTCCGTCCTTCTGTTGGTATTCCTGGCCGGCTGCCGCGTCGGACAGCCGGCACCCGACGGCCAGTCTGGCCGGAACGACAACACGTCCGCCGTCGACGACGGCAGCGGCGGCCAGGAGCCGGTCGGCAACGACGACGGCGACGACGGCGGCGAACCGGTCGGCGGCGGGGGCGGGCGCGGCAGCCTGTTCCCGGCCGGGTCCGAGTGGACCCGGCGGATCGACGACGCGCCGCTGGACGACGAGTCGGACGAGGTGATCGCCTGGCTGGCGGACAACGGCGGCTGGGGCCTGGGTCGAATGCAGATCGACTTCTCGATCGAGGTCATGACTGCCGCCACGGCCACCTTCCTGCGCGACTTCATCCCGACGGACGACTGGTACGAGGTGGAATGCGACGCCGTGCCGATTCCGGTTCCCGAGGGCGGGGCGCTCGAAGGCGAAAGCGGCTACGAATGTACCGGCGATGGCGACTGCCACCTGATCGTCATCGACGAAGGAAATCAGCAACTCTTCGAGATGTGGCGGGCGAACATCGTGGATGATGTTTTCTACGGCGGATGCCTGGCCGTGTGGGATCTGACCCGCGTCTATGGCCCGAACGGCCGCGGGCGCGACTGCACCAGCGCGGATGCTGCCGGCCTGCCGATCACCGCGCTGCTGGTCAGCGCCGACGACGTCGCCGCCGGCCGGATTGACCACGCGCTGCGGTTCATCCTGCCGAACGCGCGGATTCGCGGCGGCAACGTCTACGTGGCGCCGGCCACGCATACAACCTCCGCTACGTCGGGCGGCCGCTACGCGCCGCCCTACGGCGCCCGCCTGCGGCTGCGGGCCGACTACCCGCTCGAGTCGCTGCCGAATGACGCCGCCCGCGTCGTCGCTCGCGCCATGCAGGAATACGGCATGATCCTCTCCGACGGCGGCAACGTCGCACTGACGTTCCAGAGCGACCGGTTCACGACGGCGAAGTGGGATGACCTGCTGGGCCCGCGCGATCTCGACCGCTTGCAGGTGACGGACTTCGAGATGGTGGACGGTGGAGAACGTATCACTTACACGGGCAATTGCCGGCGCGAGTGAGGGAAAAAGGTGTCAGGATGATTTTCGGCGATAACTGGCTACGATTCGGACTGCCCACCCACTAACGCAGTTCGTTCCACTAGAAACACAGCGTTCGCGAAAATCATCCTGACACCTTTTTCCCGCTGGTTCCACGCGAAACGATGTTCACGAAAATCATCCCGACACCTTTTTCCGGCGATCGCCTGCCGACGCTGTCCTCCGAGCGGCTGCGATTGCGCTGGCTCGAGCCGAGCGACGCCGCGAGCCTCTTTGCCATATTCTCTGACGTCGGAACGATGCGCTACTGGAGCTGGCCTGCGTGGACCGAGCCGGCCGCCGCAGCCGAATTTGTAGATGACGTTCACAAGTGCTTCGCTGACGGCTCGCTCTATCAATGGGGTGTTGTTCGCGCCGACGGCGGCGACGAAGCGGCCGGAAGTGACGCCGTCATCGGCACGTGCACACTCGCCCACATCGACTGGCAGAACCGCCGCGCCGAGATCGGCTTCATCCTCCGCCGCGACCTGTGGGGCCGCGGGCTGATGCTGGAGGCGACGCGGACGCTGCTGGCGTTCGCATTCGATACGCTCAACCTGCACCGCGTCGAGGCCGACGTGGATCCGCGCAACGCCCCGTCCATCCGCCTGCTGCAACGTCTCGGCTTTCAGCGCGAAGGGTATCTGCGTGAGCGGTGGATCGTGGGGGAGGAGATTAATGATACGGTGATGTATGGATTGCTGGGGCGGGAGTGGCTCGATCAACCACGGACGGCGCAATCCGAACCCCGACGGTAAGGGAGGGGCTGATCGCAACCGCGGCGGCGCGAGAGTTCATAACAGCAGCGTCAGCGCCAATTCCTGATATCGTCGCTGTCGGCTTGCCCTTCCGCGTCCTTTCCATCCGGCCCCGCACTCCACAGATCATAGCCGACGCTGCTGAATGCGGCGGGGCTACGGTAATTGAACGCCCCGCCCCACGGATCCTTCAGTTCCTCAAGTGAGCCCGCAATGTATGGCCCCTTCCAGTTCTTGATGAACGGCGGCGCGACGAGCAGCGCGCCCAACCCTTCATCCGTCGTTGGATAGCGACCTACGTCGTAATGCAATTGGTCGAGCGCCTTGGCGATCGGTCCGTTTCTTCCGACCAGCGCCGCTGCATGGGAGTTCCTGGCCCCACCGCCTCCGTTGAGGCCGGGGACGGCAAGGAAGCAGGCCGCGACCAGGAAGAGGATGAGCGCAACGATCGCTACGATTCCTCTATTCTGTGGTTCGCCCGACGTCGACACGTGTTGCACTCCCGCTCGAAGACCGCCCGGCCGGACATGCCGCAACTCAAGCGATACTACGTCGTTCTACACGCGCCGGCGAAATCGGTTGCAAACAGCGAAAGATACGGGGTAGATGAGCTCGCAAGAGTAGAGAGACTGCCGGAACCGCCGGAGCTGCGATTCGTCCTGTGCGCCCCGACGGCCCGTCCTCGTTCGCGAGCACGGTTCGTAGCGGAACAGGTGCATAGGCTGCGAAAATGTCGCGCCTAAGATTCCTATCCGCGTTCATCCGCGTTCATCTGCGGTTGATCCCGCCCCGTCACGCCGCGGTGAACAGCGCCTCCACGAACACCGCGGGATCAAACGGCGCGATGTCGGCGGGCGTCTCGCCCAGTCCGACAAACTTCACCGGGATATCGAGCATATCGCGGATACCGACGACGATGCCGCCCTTGGCGCTGCCATCCAGCTTGGCCAGGAAGATGCCCGTCACCTGAGCCTGTTCGGAGAACATCTTTGCCTGCTGTACGGCGTTCTGCCCGATGGTGGCATCGAGCACGATGAGTACCTCGTGCGGCGCGCCGGGGATTTTACGGTCGATGACCTTCTTGATCTTGCCCAGCTCGCGCATCAGGTGGTCCTGCGTGTGCAGCCGGCCGGCCGTATCGAGCAGCAGTACGTCGGCGTTGCGCGCCAGCGCCGCCTCGCAGGCGTCGTACGCGACCGCACCGGGGTCGGCGCCCTGGTCGTGCTTGACGATCTGCACGCCGACCCGATCCGACCAGATCGTCAACTGCTCCACGGCCGCGGCGCGAAACGTATCACACGCTCCGAGGATGACTTTCTTCCCCTGCCCTGTCAGATAGGATGCGAGTTTGGCGACGCTCGTCGTCTTGCCCGAACCATTGATGCCCATCACCAGGATCACCGTCGGCCCGGACTCGGCCCAGCGAATGCGCCGATCCGACTCCGGCCACATCGACACGATGTGCGCCTTGAGATAATCCCAGATTTCCTGCTCCTCGTTGATCTCGCCACGCTTCCACCCGCCGCGTACGAGGTCAATAAGTTTGGAAGCGGTCACGGGACCGAAGTCCGCGGCCAGCATCGCGTCTTCCAGCCGGTCCAACGTCCCCTGGTCGATGCGCTGCCCCATGCGCAGCACCGACTTGACGCCCGTCGTGATCTTCTCACGGGTTCGGGTCAGGCCCTGCTTGATGCGGTCGAATATGCCCATCGGTTTGAGTTTATCCCCTCTTTCGGAATAGCGAATGGCGAATAGCGAATAACGAATTAAGAAAACAGTGGGCCGTTGTCCTCGCCATTCGACGTCGCCTTTGGCCAATGCCTCTTCATTCGTTATTCGCCATTCGCTATTCGCAATCTGCTATTCCCATCTCGTCTTTCATCCGCGCGTACACCGCATCCAGCACGCCGTTGACGAACCGCGGCGTGTCGGCGCCGCCGTATTCTTTGCCGATCTCGATCGCTTCGTTGATGGCGGCCTTGGGTGGTACGTCGGCACCGAGCAACTCCGCCACGGCCACGCGCAGGATGTTCCGCTCCACGATCGAAATCCGCGCCAGCGACCAGTTGCCCGACTCCGCCGCAATGCACGCATCGATGCCGGCTCGGCCGGTCTGCCACGCGCGGATCAGCCCGGCGGCGTACGACACGGCGCCGGCCGTCCCGCCGGTTTCCGTAGCCAGCGTCTCCAGATCGTCGGCGGCTTCATCGCCGCGCACGTCGATCTGACACAGAATCTGCATCGCCAGAATACGCCCGCTGCGGCGCGTCTGGCCGCGCGGCGTGCGTCCGGGGCGCGCCGGTTCCGGCGCCGCCGGGGTCGTCTGTTCCGCGGAATCGCTCAAGCCAGCCTCGTCCGTTCGTGCGTCTGCGATCATTCTTATCCTGCAACATGAAACCCGCGGCAATCGCGGCCTGTCCCGCGCCCGGGAGGCCGCCTTGCCGTCCAGTGCCGCGGGGCACTCACATCCGGTCGATTCATCCCAGCGCGTCGATCCGGCGGTAGATACTGACGAGTTCGATGGCCGTCATGGCGGCGTCCGCCCCCTTGTTCCCCGCCTTGCTGCCCGCCCGCTCGATCGCCTGCTCCAGCGTGTCGCAAGTCAAAACGCCGAACGCGGTCGCAACCCCGGTTTCCAGCGCCACACGGCCGACCCCCCGCGCTGCCTCGCCGGCCACGTAGTCGAAATGAGGCGTCTGGCCGCGAATAACGCACCCCAGGCAGATGACCGCGTCGAACTTGCCGGACTCCGCCAGGCGCCGGGTCACCGGCGGGATTTCGAACGCCCCCGGGACGCGCACGACCGTCATCTGCTCATCTGCCGCGCCGTGTCGTTTCAGGGTGTCCACCGAGCCTTCCAGCAGGCGGTCCGTGACGAACGAATTGAATCGGCTCACCACGATCGCAAACCGCGCGCCGTCGGCCGACAGCGTGCCGTGAATCTCAGCCGGCATGAAAACGTCTCCGCGGGTACCGATCCGCAACCTCTTCCGACAGCCGCACGCCGACGCGCGCCGCAGCCGAGGCGGAGTATATCAGTGGACGGCGACAAAGGGCAGCGCGACCGGAGAACCTGACGCCGCCCTGCGCGCGAGACCGCTTGTCGCCCCCGCCCCGATCAGGCTTCCGGCGACGTCATTTTCTTTTTGACTTCCGCGAGATCGTGAGGTAGATTGTTCATCGTGGGTCGGAATGGGAGGCTGCGTGAGACGGCCGTCCCGGTGACAATTTGTACGCCAGAAAGCGCCGGCGGCTGCCGCCTCACCGCGCTGCGACAGCTTCCGGACGGAGCGTTCGGCCAGTCCGCGGTGCATTCTGCGCCGGTTGGTCTGCACCGTGACTGTGGCGACGCTCCGGCGAGCTTTGACGTGCGCCTCCCCCGATTCCGGCCTCCTTGCTTCGCGCCGGTTGCCCGTCTGTCGCGGCGACCGACGCGGCATGCTCGCAACGGCTTCTTGCTACGGGGAGCTGACTTATGCCCGACGAAATCAGAATCCTGCTCGTCGACGATCATGCCCTGGTCCGCAAGTCTCTCGCCGACCACCTGGCCCGACGCACCGACTTTCTCGTCGTCGGCCAGGCCGCCTCTGCGGACGAGGCCGTCAAGCTCGTTCCGGCCGCGAATCCTCACGTGGTCGTGCTCGATGTCGACATGCCCGGGATGGACTCCTTCGACGCGGCCCGGCGGATTGCCAGCCTTGCACCCAAGTCGAAGACCATTTTCCTCAGCGGGTACGACCACGACCGCTACATCGACCTCGCGTTGAACGCCGGCGCGCGCGGATACCTCACCAAGGGCGAGCCGCCCGAGACGATCGCCGCGGCCATCGCCGAAGTCGCCGAGGGCGGCGCGTTTTTCAGTCAGCAGATCCGAGACCGCGTTCTCGTCACGTCCGAAGGCATGAGCCTGGCCGAGTCGAGTGAATCCCGCGTGGCCATCCTCACGTTCCGGGAACTGGAGACGATGCGCTACATCGCGTCCGGACTGCCCAAGAAGGCCATCGCCGCGTCGATGGGCATCAGCGTCAAGACGGTGGAGAGACACGCCACCAATCTCATGGCCAAGCTCGACGTTCACGATCGCGTCGAACTGGCCCGGCTGGCCTTCAAGGAAGGCTTGACGAACCCGTAGCCTCGTCTTCGTCGCTATCGTTTGGAGTAGACGTAGCTGACCGACGCGGAGTCCGCGTCAAACACGGCCGGGAAGCCGGGCGACACCAGGCGGGCGTGAATCCGCAGATTCCGCGGCGACCGGAACGACCCCGTGGGCAGCGACATCTCGGCGGCGCCTTCGAAGGTGTATTCGTCGTCGTCCACCTCGGTCGGCACGCCCATCGGAATGACAAACTCCAGTGCCTGACCGTCGCGGTTGGCGATGACCCGACCGAACTCCGTCACGTTGACGACCAGCTCCAGCGGGCACACCGGCTCCAGATCCTCGACCTCGATGTCGTATTCGACCGTCAGCCGCCAGTCGTCCGCCCCGCGCCGGACGTAACCGTCGAGGTCATCGATGTCGAGATCCGCGTCAGGGTCGATGCGGCGGTACCGGGGCGCGGCAGCATCGACGGGGTATGCCGGCGGCAGGGTCGGGCGCTGCGTGACGGGCGCGGCCGTGAGGACGACGGGCGCCGCCGCCGTCGCCAGTGGCTCGTCAGCCCCGGCACGCCACAACGCCGCTGTAACCGCCAGATCGCGCGCCACCCGGAGCGTGTCGACCGCAAGCGTAGCCTGCACCACGCTGGCGGGCGCATCGGGGATCCGCCGCCGGTCGTCCTCGGTGACCGGGACGGTGAATCGCAGGGGCTCGCCCGTGACGTCCGTCAAGACCCGGCCCAGCCAGGTCAGCTCGAAGGTCAGTTCGTACGGTTCACGCGCCGGGCCCCCGGCCGCGAAATCGCACTGCACGCGGTATGCCATCTCCAGCACCCACCCCTCCGGCGACCGCCAGATCGACGCGTGAAGGGCGGCGATTCCCGTCGGCGTGCCCGCAGAATCGTCCGGCATGCCGGCCGGCGCCATCGGCGCCGCCAGCGCCGCCGTCATCAACAGTTCAACACCCATGGCGTGTCTCCGCTCACGACGACCATTCCCCGTGAATCCCCGTTTGCAACAGTATTGTGACAACTCGCGGCCCCGGCGGTTAGTTCTGCTCCACGCACCCGCCGGGGGGATTTCGCCCGTTCTTGACGAGGCTGCGCGACGTTCCTAACTTTCACCGTAAGGCGGCGCGTCCACGTTGTCATCCGCGGCCGCGGCACTTTCCGGCAATCCGGCGATGCCCGATTCGCGCCACCCGAGTTCCAAACCTGTCCCTGCTGGAGATCAGAGCATGAGCGTTCGCGTGGGAATCAACGGTTTCGGTCGAATCGGGCGCCTGACCTTTCGCGCCATGGCCGAGCGCGGCGGCGATTTCGAGATCGCCGCGATCAACGACCTCAGCGACGCCGCCACGCTGCGCCTGCTGCTTCAGTATGACTCGGTCCATGGCCGGTTCAAGGGAACCGTCGAGGCGCGCGACAACAACCTGATCGTCAACGGCAAGACGATCAAAGTGCTCTCCGAGCGCTCGCCCGCCAAGCTCCCCTGGGCCGACCTGGGCGTGCAGGTGGCGCTGGAGTCGACCGGCGTCTTCACCGCCCGCGAGAGCGAAAAGGGCGGCTACGGGGACCATCTGAAGGCCGGGGCCAAAAAGGTCATCCTCAGCGCTCCCTCGAAGGATCAGCCCGACCTCATGTGCGTGCTGGGCGTCAACGATCATCTGCTCAAGCCGGAACACAAGTGCATCTCCAACGCGAGTTGCACCACCAACTGCCTGGCCCCGATGGTCAAGGTGCTGCACGATTCGTTCGGCGTGGTCGAGGGCCTGATGACCACCGTTCATGCCTACACGAACGACCAGAGTATTGCGGACCTGGTACACAAAGATCCGCGCCGTGCCCGCGCCGCGGCGATGAACATCATCCCCACCTCGACCGGCGCCGCCCGCGCCGTCGGCAAGGTGCTGCCGGAACTCAACGGCAAGCTCAACGGCTTCGCGCTGCGCGTGCCGGTGGCGGATGGCTCGATCGTTGACTTCGTCTGCACGTTGAAGAAGTCCGTGACGGTTGATCAGGTCAACGCGGCGCTGAAGACCGCCGCCGAAGGCAAGCTCAAGGGCATCCTCGAGTACTGCACCGACCCGATCGTCAGTTCCGACATCGTCGGCAACCCGCACAGCTCCATCATCGACGCCCAGAGCACCATGACCATGCCGGCCGAAGGCGGAAACATGGTCAAGGTCGTCTCGTGGTACGACAACGAATGGGGCTATTCGAGCCGCACGGCGGATCTGATCAAGAAGGTGGCGGCGATGTGACCCGCGTCGCCGATGGGGTATCGGTTTTCAACCGGTGACTCTCTGCTGATGTGGCACCGGTTTTCAACCGGTGAAGCTATGTCCGTCTGGCGCCGGTTTCCCACCGGTGATCCGGTCATGAACAAGAAGACCATCGAAGATATCGACGTGCGATCGAAGCGTGTGCTCGTCCGCCTGGATTTGAACGTCCCGCTCGACGACGACCTCCGCATCACCGACGAGACCCGCATCCAGGCGGCGCTGCCGACCGTGCGCCGGATCGTCGACGGCGGCGGCAGGGCGATCCTGATGAGCCATCTCGGCCGGCCGTCGGGTAAGCCGTCCGACCGCGACGAGTTCTCGCTCGCGCCCGTCGCCAGGCGGCTCTCGGAGCACTTGGGCCGACCGGTCGCCATGCTGCCCGATTGCGTTGGCCCGAGCGTCGCGGCCGGCGTGAAACAGTTGAGCGATGGCGGCGTCTGCGTGCTGGAAAACCTCCGCTTCCACGACGCTGAAACTATTAAGGACAAGGACGCCGCCAAAGAGGCGTCGCTGAGGGATGCCAAGCAGGCGTTCGCGAAGCAGATCGCCGACCTCGGCGACATTTACGTCAACGACGCCTTCGGCACCTGCCACCGCGACAACGCCAGCATGTTAACCGTGCCGCAGCTTATGGCGGGCCGGCCGCGCGTCGTCGGGTACCTGGTGCAGAAGGAACTGGAGTTTCTGGGCAAAGCCGTCGCCGACCCGAAACGACCGTTCGTCGCCATCCTGGGGGGGGCGAAGGTCTCGGACAAGATCAAGGTGATCGAAAGCCTGCTGGGCAAGTGCGATTCGCTGCTCGTCGGCGGCGCGATGATGTTCACTTTCTCGGCGGCCGACGGGCACGACGTAGGCGAGAGCCTGGTCGAGCCGGACTCGTTCGACACGGCTCGCAGCTTGCGGCAGAAGGCCGGCGACAAGCTGGTGCTGCCCGTCGACTGCGTCGCCGCCGAGCGCATCGAGGCCGGCGCCGCGACGATCACCTGCGGCCTGGACGTCACGCAGAAATTCATGGGCCTGGACATCGGCCCGCGCACGATCGACAACTTCCGCGACGTCATTTCAAAGGCCAAAACGATCGTCTGGAACGGCCCCATGGGCGTGTTTGAGACAAAGCCGTTCGATCGCGGTACGATGGCCGTGGCTCAGGCCCTGGTCGAGGCGACCGCCCGCGGCGCCGTCACCATCATCGGCGGCGGCGACAGCGCCGCCGCCATCACCCAGGCCGGCCTGGCCGACAAGGTCTCCCACGTCTCCACCGGCGGCGGAGCGTCGCTGGAGTTCCTGGAAGGCCGGCGGTTCGCGGCGATTGAGGTGCTGGACGAGGCGTGAGGCCGGGGGATCTCCGCTGGTCGGGTGCAGCGGGTGCCACTGCACGTGAGCAGTGTCCGAACGGAGTGCCGCCTCGGGGTGCCACTGCTCTTGAGCAGTGTCTGCGCGGGTGTATCTGAGGCGCACTGCTCAAGAGCAGTGGCACCATGCGATACGGCGCGGACGCGTGGACGCGCGCGATGCAGGGCAGATCGCCCAGTGGACGCGGAGCGTTTCCCGAAGCGTTTCGTCGCCGCCGATCCCGTCACCATCGCAACAGGAGTTTGTCCGTGGATTGGTCCCTCGCCGAACCCAGGCTCCGCATCGCCCCGTCGATGCTCTCCGCCGATTTTTCCCGCCTGCGCGAGGAACTCGACGGCATCGAAACCGTCGGCGTCGAGATGGTTCACCTCGATGTCATGGACGGCCACTTCGCGCCCAATCTGACCTTCGGACCGCCGGTCGTTGCGTCGATCCGGCCGCACTCGAAGCTCTTCTTCGACGCCCATCTGATGATCGAAGAACCCGGCCGCTATGCGGAGGCCTTCGCCAAGGCCGGCTGCGACCTGCTGAACTTCCACATCGAAGTCGCAGACGACCCGAAGGGTCTGGTCGATCTTGTTCACGGGCTCGGCTGCGCCTGCGGCGTGACGCTGAATCCGACTACGCCCGCGAAGGCGATCGACCCGATCATCGAGAAGGTCGAACTCGTGCTGGTCATGAGCGTCTGGCCCGGCTTTTCCGGCCAGAAGTTCATCCCCGACGTGTTGTCCAAGGTGGAAGAACTGCGCCCGCGGCTGGCGTCACATCAGCGTCTGCAGATGGATGGCGGCATTGACCTCGACACGATTCCCCGCTGCGTCAGCGCCGGCGCCGACACCTTCGTCGCCGGCTCCGCCGTCTTCGGCCGCCCCGACCCGCCCCGCGCGGCCGTGGC
>CAZYLK010000033.1:0-26942 GCA_964648365.1 uncultured Phycisphaeraceae bacterium | reverse complement strand
CAACCGGTGTCTTCACGGCGCCACAAACCCGCGCCGCCGATATATCTCCACAGACGACGGCCGCCGCAGGAACGCCAGAAACCGATCCGCCGCCTCGCCCGACTCCGCACACGCCGCCACCGGATATCGAATCGGATCGTGCCAATCCCGCGGCACCCGCGCCACCACCCGCACCTCCAACGACGCGGCCGCATCCGTTGCGTACACAATCCCCGCGTCCACCTCGCCCAGCGCCACGTACTTCAGGGCCTCGCGCACGTCCGCGGCCGGGATCACGCGCTCCTCAACGCGACTCCACCAGCCCGCATGTTCCAGCGCCTGCCGCACGTACCGGCCCGCGGGAACGTGTGCCGGATCGCCCAGCGCCAGCCCGCCCGCGCAGAGCGCCGCGAAGTCGAACGCCTCATCGAGGGCGACAGGTTCCCCGCCGCGCGCATTCACCCGCGCATCGCGCGCGCTTAGCTCGCCGTGCGCTGCGACGTGTGCGTCATCCCGCGCGCCGTCGTGCTCATCGACCGTCGGGCGAGTGCCGTCCCGCGCGGCCGGAACCACCACAACCAGTCGATTCTCCAGCAGATCGAAACAAGTCGCCTCGCGCACCAGCTTCCGCTCGCGCAGATAGTCCATCCACGCGCGATCCGCGCTCAGGTAAATGTCCGCCGGCGCACCCGCTTCGATCTGACGTGCCAGGACGGAACTGGCCGCGAAACTCAGCTCCACGGCGACGCCCGTCTCCCGCTCGAACTGGTCCGCCAGTTCGGTGATGACGTCCACCGTACTCGCCGCGGCCAGCACCACCAGCCGCCCCCCCCCGGCATCGTCGCCCGGCGCGGTGCCAGGACCGGGAGCCGAGTCGGCGCCCCGCCGGCAACCGCCCGCCAGCAACCACAAAACCCCCAGCACGATAATCGAGACTCGCACCCCCCCCGTCCTCCCACGCCCACCATATCTCTCTGCCTTCGTGGCCTCTTCCCTCCGTGCCTCGCCCCCCTTCGTGGCTCCGTCGCCTCGTGGCTTTCTTCCCTTCGTGCCTCCGTGCCTCTGTGCCTTCGTGCCTCCGTGCCTCTGTGCCTTCGTGCCTCCGCGCCTCTCCACCCCTTCGCAGCACCTCACCGCACCGGCGCAATAATCTCCCGGTTATACGCCGCCACGATATCCCCCCGACTGAGCGTGCCGATCACGCGGCGGCTCTCCGCGGATTCCACGATCACCAGCGCATCGCTCTCCGTGCGCACCAGGTTATTCACGGCCGTCAGCAGTGATTCATCCGGCGTCAGCGTCGTCGCGGGCCGGGCAATGTCGCGCGCGATCACCAGATCGGCGATCTGCATCTCCGTCACCGTCGGGCGAACGTCGCGCGCGGCGATCGCGCCGGTTAATCGTCCCTCGCCGTCGACGACGGGAAAGCACTGCTGTGTCGTAGCGGTGTACCGCTTCAGCAGTTCGCCCAGCGTCATCGTCTCCGGCACCGTCACCAGTCCCGCTTCGGGCCGCCGCGTGATCGCGGCGCTGACCGTCACGCGGCGCAGAATCGCCCGAGCCATGTGGCCGAGCTTGCTCGGCGCGTCGAGCCGCGACGGAAGCTGCTGTTCATAGAGCGTCGCGCGACGACAGAGCAGATAGGACACCATGCACACGAGCATCGCCGGCAGCAGCAGGTTGTAGTTGCCCGTCATCTCGCTGACCATGATGATCGTCGAGATCGGCGTGTTGGCCGCCCCGGCGAAGAACCCCGCCATGCCGACCAGCGCAAAGGCCCCCGGCTGGATCGCCAGGCTTGGGAAGAGCTTCTGACAGACCAGCCCCGTCGCGCCGCCCAGCGCCGCGCCGATGACCACCGACGGGCCGAACACGCCGCCGCTGCCGCCGCTGCCGATCGAAAACGCCGTGGTCGCCATCTTGCCCAGCCCGATGACAACGAGCAGCACGGCCGCCGCCAGTTTCACGTCGAACGCGGCGGGCAGCATCCCTTGAATCGCCCCGGCCGTGGGAAGCTGCAGGATGGTCGGTGTCGCGCCCGCCATGTCGCTGTTGAAACAGGCCTGCACCACGCCGTAACCGGCTCCCAGCGCCTCCGGCAAGAAGAACCCCACCAGCCCCGTCAGCGCACCGCCGAGCATGGGCTTAAGATGGTTCGGCATCCGCAGCCGGCCAAACGTGAACCGTCGCACCGCCCCGAAGACGCGCACGAACAGCATCGCCCCGACGGCCGACACCACGCCCAGCACGAAGTACGGCGCCAGCATGGCCGGCTGGTTGAAGACGTACGCGGGCGTGAGCAACAGTGGATGCCAGCCGAAGAACAATCCGAACACGCAGTATGAAACGATCGACGTGACGAACGCCGGCACGATCACTTCGTGCTCCAGGTCCGGCCCGCGATAGAGCACCTCGGCGGCAAAGAGGGCCCCCGCCAGCGGTGCGTGGAAGATCGCCCCGATCCCGGCCGACATGCCGGCCGCCATGAGGATGCGCCGCTCGTCAGGCGAGACCTTCAGATACTGGCCCAGCACGGAGCCAAAACCGGACCCGATCTGGGCGATCGGCCCTTCGCGGCCGCCCGATCCGCCGGTGCCGATGGTGATCATCGACGCGACCGCCTTGATCAGCGGCACGCGCGCCCGCACCGAGCCGTCTTTGAAGTGGTACGCCTCGATGGCCGCGTCCGTGCCGTGCCCCTCGGCCTCGGGTGCGATGCTGAACGTCAGCAGCCCGCTGAGGAGGCCGCCAATGGCAGGCACGATCAGAAACAGCCACCGGACGGGCATGTTCCCGACGCCGTCGCGGCTGAAGTGAAACAGCGGCTTCTCGAAACCCGGCGTGGCCGGGTGGTAGTTGGCGACGTAGCCCATGCAGAACGCGCTGCCCGCCTCCAGCATGACGAAGAACCCCGCGGCCCCCAGCCCCGCCACCAGCCCCACGACCAGGCACATCGCGAGCAGCCGCCGGACGCCGACGTCCTCCTGCGGCGCAGAATCGCGAAACGCGCGTAGCTGGTCCATACCATCCCTTGCCCCCAACCCGCCGCGCTGTCAAGCCGACCCACCCGCAACACGGCGCCGATGCGCGCCGATGCCCCTTCGCGCCCTGTGTGCCTCCGTGCCTTCCGCCTTACGTGCCTCCGTGCCTTTCTTCCCCCTTCGTGCCTTCGTGCCTTCCGCCGTACATGCCTCCGTGCCTCCGTGCCTCCGTGCCTCTCTTCCCCCTTCGTGCCTTCGTGCCTATGTGCCTTCCGCCTTACGTGCCTTCGTGCCCTCCCCCCCCAAACACTTCCAGCAACCGAGCGGCTCGATACCGGAATATCCGCTCAAGATCTCCGCGCACGAATATCGAATTCACACATCGCCCGCCGATCAATCCGTAATCGACGCGGTCGCGAGCGAGCGTGCCGTCGCCATCCCGCACGAACGTGTGCTCATGCACCCACCAGCGATAGGGCCCGCGAATCTGCGTGTCGACGAAGCGGTGCGGCGGATCCCAGGCGCTGATTTCGCTCTGCCAGCGCAGCGGTATCCCGCGCAGACGCAACCGATAGTCGATCCGCAGCCCCTCGCGCATGACAATCGGATCAGGCGTCAGCACGTGAAACCGCAGATGCGGCGGCGTCAGCGCTTCGAGATTGTGCGCGTCGGCGAAGTACGGGAACACGTCCTCGGGCGCCGCGGGCAGGCGCACCTGCGCCGCGAGCGTAAACCCGCGCGCCGCGGGCGAGATCATGACGGAAGCGGCGTCAGCGTCCACGCGGAGTTCTATCCCTTAAGAGCAGGCGTTCTCGTTCCACGGTTGGTCGGGGGGGGGGAAGCCGGGATTCCCTCTGTGGCTGCTTACGATTCCACCGCTACGCCCAGCATCGACGCCACGCGATCAAAATCGTCCAGCGTGTAATACTCGATGACGATCCGCCCGCGGTGCTTCTTGCGCGACTCCTTGATGAACACCTTCGTTTTCAGCGCATCCTCGAATCGGCGCTCCACGTCCTGCAAGTGCGCCGACTTGCGCGCCGCTGGGGGCGGGGAAGCCGCCGCGGCCGCATCACCCTTGGCCTTCTCCTTCCTTACCATCTCCTCAGTGGCGCGGACGGAAAGCTGGTGATCCAGGATAGCTCTGACGATGTTGCGGCGCTTTGGACCCGACTGAATTCCTAACAAACAACGGGCGTGACCCATCGAAATCGTGCCAGACGCGACCTGTTCCTGAATGTCGTCTTCTAAGTCGAGTAATCGCAGATAGTTAACGACCGTCGTGCGATCCTCGCCCATCTTGGCCGCCACCTGCTCCGGCGCCAGGCCGAAGTGGCTGCAGTAGCGCCGGTAGGCCCGGGCGCGGTCGATGGCGTTCAGATCCTGTCGCTGGAGGTTCTCGATCAGCGCCAGTTCCAGCATCTGCTCGTCGGTCGCGTCGCGGACGATGACGGGTATCGTCTCCCGCCCGGCCCGACGCGCCGCCCGCCAGCGGCGCTCGCCGGCCACGATTTGATACCCGTCGCCGTCGCGGCGCGCGATGATGGGCTGAATTAAACCGTTGATCTGTATCGACCTGGCGAGAGACTCGATGTCGGCATCGCCTGGATCGTGTCGCGGCTGGTAGGGATTGGGGTGCAGCCGGTCGAGAGGCATCTCGAGCGAGGCCGATTCGACCGAATCGTCAGAGTCGTCGATGTGATCGAGTTCCGCGGCGGCGCTCCCGTCCGCGCCACCCTGCGAACGACCCGTGGCTTCGGTACCGTCCCGTGCGGCATCAGTGTGACGCCCGCCGGCGACTCCGGGTGGCTCGCCTCCCACCTCCAGGGCGGCCCCGCGACTCGCGACGCCCATCCCCGAGATGAGGGATCCCAGGCCACGTCCGAGCCGCCGCGTCTGTTTCGACATCCTGTCTCTCCTGATTGTGGTACGTTCGGAATCTCTACAAAGCATACCGTCGCAAACGCGGCCCGCAACGGTCGGCGCCATCGGGTCCGACGAAGGGATGCGCGGCGCACACGCTAAGGTGGAAAGCGGCGGCGGTCGTCGGCAAAGGCACGCCGCTGGCGGCGGTGGGTCCGTGCGCTAATCCGGCACCGAGGTCGCGAGGAGGTCACGCTACCCCAATCCCTCCCATCAGCGTTCCTCCGCGTTCGTCTGCGGTTCCTTCTCCGGCCCCATGCCGGTGCGTCAGTTCGGTCCGCAGATGACGGTCAGCCGTTTTCGCCGCCTCAACCGCTGTTTCACGTGAAACAGGCCGCGAGGCACCTGGACTTATGCGGAGAGCGTCCCGGGCTCGTAGCCCTGCGTCCGCCGGCGGGCGACCGTGTCGGGAGCATGCGATCAGATCACAGACCGACGATCGGCACATAGACCCACGGTCGCCGACGCAGGCGACGCACGGACACATCAGGCTGGGCCGTGCCTGAGTTCATCCCATTCGGGCGCGATAACCACGGGGCGCGCAAGGGCCGGTGCGCTGCGGCTATTGTGACGAGAGCATGCGTCCCGGCGGATCGCGTCGCATACACCCGACCGGATCGCAGGCGCGTGAGCGGATTCCAAACTGGGGGCGGGAAGTCCAGCCATGTTTCACGTGAAACAGCATACGCCCGGCCGGCGAGACACGACTGGCGCAGGCATGGCCCGACGGCTCGCGATCCGGACGCAGCCTGTGGTCCGGACGCAGCGTCCGCTCACGCGGTTGGACTCCCGCCCCGCCCGGCCACCGCCGATAGACGCTCAGCGAATCTCGGCGGAATGGGAAACGGCGTACCGGCTCGTCAGAGCGGTAACGCCTTGGGCGAATACAAAACCCTGGAGCATGTAAGATGCGGTTGGCAATTATCGGCTTGACACTCGTGGTGGGGACTTCGGCGACACTCGTATTGAGCACGCGCGCAGCCGCGGACAAGGGCGACCCGGCGCTCGCGGACGCGGCCGGCACCGGCCTCGCAACGTCCAAATCGGACAAGGACCGGCCGCGGCCGGACCGCGAACCGCGTCCGCAGATCGTCTTCGAATGCCTGCCCGTCGAGATCCTCTTCAACGAGAACGACCTGATCCTGGTTTGTGAGGAGCCGCTGACCATCGGCGACGAGATCATCAACACCTTCTCCGTGCGACACAACAAGCGGTTCTCCGCGTCCGCGGTGACGCTCTACACCACGGCCATGATGAACGGCCAATGGTTGCTGATGACGGTGGATGAAACGAACCCGCTCCGCGACAGATGCCTGGATGGCTGTCGTCGCGTCAATCAGGTATCGCTGGCCGCGCCCGGATCGACGCGCTGATGGCGGTCAGAGTGACTCGTGCGCCGCAAGCCGCGCGCTGCGCCGCTGGACGCGGAACAGCTCTCGCCTGAGCAGACGCTGGCGCCGCCGTTCGCGATAGCGGATCACACCCCACCGAGACAAGAAGTATCCGAGGATGGCGAAGAAGGAGGCGACGACCAGGCAGCCGACCCACAGGTCGGCGCCAAGGCTGACGAACAGCGACCCCAACTCCCGCCAGAACGACCACTGAATGAACTTCGACATCCCCTCGTGGGCGCGGAGGGTTGCAAGAATTTCGGCTCGGGCGGAGGAATCGCTCTGACCGAGGAGCAGTCCCCCGACGGCCATGCATGCACCGTAGATCGGTCCGAGCGTAACCGGGTTGGTGATCCACACGATCGGAACACATACCGCCTTGTTCGCGCGCAGCGCTGCAGCCGTCGCCACGGCGATGATCGTCTGAAAGCCGACGAGGGGCAGGAACGCCACAAACGTTCCCACGCTGACGCCCAGCGCAATCTGGTGGGGCGTGTCGTCTGCGTGTAAGACTTTGTTAAGAATAAGCTTACGCCATTGTCGGCGAATTCGCTTCACGGATGCTCCACCCGAGAAAGGCCGCGGCCGCAAAACCTGTGTCGATATCATACAGACCTCGGCGTCCGTCGGCCAACGGCGCGCGGAAATACCGTTCCGATCCTTGAACCGGCTCCGTCTCTTCTTTCGGCAATTGTGGCAGCAGGGGAGCACTCGTGCTACGCGGTGGCGAGCGCTGCCTCGAGCCGCTTGAGCACATGATCGACCGTCAGATCACCCATGCACCGATGATCGTGCGGGCATTGCGTCAGTCGGCGGTAGTAGCACGGGGAGCAATCGAGCGGGACGCGACAGACGCTCTCCGGTCTTCGCCACGGGCCGGTCCGATGCGGGTTGGTTGGCCCGGTGATGCAGAGCATCCTGCGATCAAGCGCTACGGCCAGGTGGAGGGGGGCGGAGTCGTGACAGATCACGATGTCGCAACGTCCTATAAGTGCAGCAAGTTCCCGCATGGTCGTCCGGCCTGCGAGGTTTGCCCTGTCCGTGTCGGAACCTGCTTTGGCAACCCGCGCGCAGACGTCGCGCTCGTCGGGCGCGCCGAGCAGGACGCATCGCCCGAGCCGGCGCTCAGCAATCGCCTTGAGGAGCTGCGCGAACTTCTCCGGCGGCCATCGCTTGGTCTCCCAGCGAGCGCCTGGGACGATCGCGATGAGCGGCCCTGAACCCGGGGCGGCGTGCGTCAGCATCTCATCTGCGCGGGCGCGTTCCGCGTCGGTCAGCGCCAGGTCGAATCGAATGGGCACGTCGGCGAAACCCAGCATCGCGGCCACGGCGTAGTTGCGGTCGACGGCGTGTGTGTCCGCCGGACGGCGCGGCAGCCGATGCGTGTAGAACAGCGGCGCCAGTTCGCGTGCATCGGCATGGCCCAGGCGCGTGGGCGCGGCCGTGGCACGGGCGAGGAATCCGCTGCGGAAGAGGCCCTGCAAGTCGATGACGAGGTCGAACCGGCGGCGGCGGAGTTCCCGAATGAACCTGACGAACCGCAGAAAGGCGGCCGGGCTGTACGCCATGCGTCCGTACCCGCGGCGATCAAAAAGGATGACCTCATCCAGATCGGGGTGATTCCGGATGAGTGCGTCAAAAGGGGGCGTGACGAGCCAGGCGATGTGGGCGTCTGGATAGCGCTGACGCAGGCCGTGAAGCACCGGCAGCGCGTGAACCACGTCGCCGAGCGAACTGGGTTTGACGATCAGGATGCGCTGGAATCTGCGGACGGCCAGCTCAGCACCGCCTGCGCCGGCGGCCCCGTCGGAGTCGCGGGCGCCGTGTTCCGATGACCTGGTACGTGGCTCTACCGCCATAGGGCTCAATCACCACATGCGCTTCGCGGCCGGCACACGGATCGAGACTCCGCGCGGGCTAAAGCCCGCGGCTCGCTGCCCGCGACTCACCGACACAGCTTACCTGCGCCGCCAATGCTCGTCAGCCGTGCGGACAGGTGTTCCCGCCGGCCGCAGATGGGCCGCCGGTGGCCTGCGTTACGCGATGAACGGCGTCCAGCCGAGCGCTTGATCGAGGATCTCGTTGGGACGAAACGACGCCTTGTATCGCATCTTCGCGCACTCGGCGACGTAGTAGCCCAGGTAGTAATAGGGCCATTCCATCCGCGCGCAGTAGGCAATCTCCCACAGAGCGGAGAACGTCCCGAGTCCGCGGTGACGGTCCTGCGGATCGAAAAACGTGTAGACGCTGCTGAGTCCGCCCGGAACGTGATCGACAATGCTGACTGCGACGATGCGCGTGTCCAGCCGGTAGACGAACTCCCACGACTGCGTGGGGGAATTGTACAGGAAGCACTCGAACGACTCGTAGTCGTCGGACATCGCGCCGTCGTGCTGCGCCGCCAGGTAGCGCGCGTACACGTCGTGCTTCTCGGGCGTCGGGACCGGCGCGTCGACGGTTACCTCGATGTCGGCATTACGCCGCGCGACGCGCCGCTGCGAGCGCGTCGGCCGAAAGGTGGCCGTGGGAACGCGGATCGAGCGGCAGGCGCTGCAATCGGCGCACATCGGCTGATACACGACGTGCCCCGATCGGCGGAAATTCCGCCCCAGCAGCGACTCGTGCGCCTCGGGGCGGAGGAACTGAGCGGGGAGCAGCATCGCCCCGACCAGCCTGGCGGTGCGGCCGGGGAGGTAGGGACAGGGCTGCTCCCCTCCGACGCGCTGGAGCACGAGGCGGTCACCGACCTGGGCCGACGAGTCGGTCATGCCGGGAGTGTAGACGGGTCGCGGCCTGCCGTCGCGGGCGAGGGCCTGGACCGGGGATCTGCGTTCCGTCCAGCGTGTGAGTACGGGCAGGACTGCTGCCCCCGCTAACCCAGGTCGCCCCTCGTCGATGGAGCCGAAAGGCCGCAGCCGCCGTGACTCCCGACCGATGAAGTGCCACCCGTGCGAGGCGGCCGCTGCGCCGCGCGACGGAGCCAACGTGACACGGTGCCAAGTCTGAACCATCGACTCCGAGTGGACTTCCTGCTAGAATGCATGGGAGCCGTAGCCGACACAACTCCGATCGGAGCGAGTCAGTAACGTCATGAGCGCCACCCGACCCAGGAAGCCGGAGACTGACTTTGTGGTACGGCTTTGCGGTCAGGGTATCCGCCCTTGGGATATCCCATTTCGATCGCTCGCAACAATCCTGAGGGCGGTGCAACGGCTGGTGGATCAGGTCGCTGATGGCGACGAAGGGGACGTGCCTGCGGAACCCGAGGCCGCTGCTGCGCTCCACCTCCTCGATGTTAAGGCCAGGTCAGCCAGCTACGCCGTTGCCGCACCGGACCATGATGCCGCGTTGCGTGCGTTGCACAAACTTGGTGAGTCGATCGGTCAGCCGACAAGTGCTGCATGGACACAATCGACGCTGACGTCGCTCGAGGAGTTGAGTGCCGTTGCGCGCAACCTGCAGTGCGAGATTGAGATTCGCGACCGCGATGCGCAGGGCTGTGTTATCGCGAAGATCTGTCCGAGCACCTTTGCCGAGATCAGAGGCGCGGCGTACATCGAGGGCCAGACCTCACTAAGTGCGACCGTCGAGCGAGTCGGCGGCGCCGTCGAGACTCACTGTGGAATCCGACTCCCCGAATCTCCGCGAAAGCAAGTCGTTTGTGGTGTCGCCAATACAGAGCTGGCCAGGGAACTTGGCCAGTACCTCTACCAGACCGTAATCCTGCACGGTAGAGCACATTGGTTGCGCCACGACTGGACATTGATCCGCTTGGACATCGATTCGTTCGAACCACCCAAGCGCGGATCGGTCAGGGACGCACTTCGCAGAGCGCACGCCGCAGGTGGCGACGCGTGGGACGACATCGACGATCCGGATGCACTGATCTCGGAGATGCGAGGGTATTGAGCACGAAGGGCAGCAACCTGGTAGCAGTCGATGCCATGGTGCTTGTCTGGGGCATCCGTAAGGACGGGAACGAAGAACAAAAGCGTCGCGCTGACTGGCTGTTCCAACAGATGGAGGACGATGATGCACAGATCATCATTCCCGCGGTGGCACTCTCCGAGTATCTGACGCCTGTCCACCCGCAGAAGCAGCGCGATGTGATCGCGCGACTCCAGGAGCGGTTCATCATCCATCCGTTCGACGTACGGTGCGCGGAGCTTGCGGCGCGCCTATTCTCTCACGGGCGTACGCTTGTGCGTGCTGGTGCAAAGGGTGAGCGCGTGTGCCTCCGCGCTGACGCGATGATCGTAGCGACCGCAGCGGTCTACGGTGCATCCGTGCTTTACAGCGGTGACAAGAAATGCCGCAAGCTGGAACAATTCGTCCCACGCCTCGAAATCAAAGACCTCCCCGAAATCCCTCCAAATCTGTGGAGCTATCCAGAGCAAACGTGAAGTCCGCCGATTCCCGCGCGACGTGAACGCTCGGAGGCGGTGTGGGTCCGAACAGTAAGCACCGACCGCCGGTGAACGCCCGAGCCACAGGCCGAGATGCCCACGGCCGTCACTTGTCGGCATCGGTGACGCCCATGCCGGACCGGTCGGGATAGGCCGGGCGGGCGGGCGGCTTGTAGGCGTTGGTTTCCAGTTCCTTGAGCATGTGTTCGATCGCAGCATCGAGCTGAGGGTCACCGCCATCGAGCATTTTTGAGGGGTCGTCCAGAACCTCGATGTCCGGATCGACGCCGTGGCCTTCGATGCCCCAGGTGCCGTCGGTTTCATAGTACGCAAAGGTGGGCGCGGTGACGCCGCCGTCGTCGACGAGTCCCGGATTGCCGGAGATGCCGACCAGCCCGCCCCAGGTACGCATACCGATGAGCTTGCCCAGGCCGTTCTGTTTGAAGAGGGCGGGGAACATGTCGCCGCCGGAACCGGCCAGGCCATTGATCAACATGCACTTCGGTCCGTGATGCGCGTCGGGCGGCCAGGTCCAGTCCATGCCGTCGCGCCGCGCCCAGTAGTTCGTCACCGGGCGATTCAGCAGTTCTATGAATCGCGTGGGGATCTGCCCGCCGCCGTTCCAGCGTTCGTCAATGATCAGCGCCGCCCGGTCCTTCTGGCCGAAGAACTGCCGGAAGAGTTCGTTCTGGCCGTTGACGCCGGTGTTGGGCACGTAGATGTAACCCACCTGCCCGTCGGTGCGATCCGCGACGTACTTGCGGTTCTGCTCGATCCAGGCACGGAAGCGGAGGTTGCTTTCATTGGAGATGAGCTTGACCACAACTTCGCGGGCGTCGTCGTCGATCGCCGGCTTCTCACTGACCGTCAGCGTGACCGTCGCGCCGGCCAGCCCCTGGAAGGCGGCCCAGGGATCCTTCGCGGTATCGAGCGGCACACGGTTGACGGCGAGGAGGTAGTCGCCGACCTTCGCGTCCACGCCCGGTTCGGAGAGCGGGCCGCGGGCGTCCGCGTCCCACGGAGCGCCCTCGTGGATCGCTGTAATCCGATAGGCGCCGTTTTCAAGTGCGTAGTCCGCGCCCAACATGCCGACGTTGCGGCTCGGTTGCGGATCCAGATCGCCGGACTCGCGAACGTAGGCGTGTCCCACGTTGAGTTCCGCAATCATCTCGCCGATCACGAAGGTGAGGTCGCGGCGCGAGTTGCAGTCGGCCAGCATGGCGGCATATCGCCCGCGGACGCCGGCCCAGTCTACACCGTGCATGGTGGGGTCATAGAAGAAGTCCCGCTGCACGCGCCACGCTTCGTTGAAGATCTGCTTCCACTCCTCGCGCGGGTTGATCTGCATCGTCATGCCGGACGTGTCGATCGGGTTTTCCATCTTCTGGTCCGCGGCGGCGTCGATGATGGCGTATTTGCCGCCCGATGATACGAGCAGCTTCTTGCCGTCCGCGCTGGGGGTATACGATCCGCAGTCATTCAGAACGGTTTTTTCGTCCTTTTTCTCATCGCCCGGATCCAGAAGCCGAATCGCATTCTTGGCGTCCGTGCCCGGCGGCGCGGCGCGGACGTAGAGAAGATGGCCCTTGTCGTTGAACGCCAGTCGGGTGAACGAGCCGCGGTCGACGGGGACTTCGATGGCCCGTCGCTCGAAGCCCTCGACGTCGATCTTCACAGGCTCGGGCGCCTTCTTCTCGTCCTTCTTGTCTTTGTCCGCGTCCGCGTCGTTCGCGTCGTCTGAATTGTCGTTGTCGCCGGATGATTCCTCTGCGTTGTCATTGTCTGATCCGTCGTCGCTGGCGGCCGCGTTGTCATTTTCGGCCTCGGCGTCGCCCGCCGCGTTATCCGCGTCATCGTTGTCGTTGTCGGCGGAATCGTCCTTCTTTTCGTCGTCGTCCCAGGTTTCCTCGTCGCTCTTGGGCGCCCAGGGTGATTTGGTGTCCGCTTGCAGCGGGACGAGGTACAGGCGATCCGTGCGCGAATAGATGAATGAGTTGTCGACGTCGGCGTAGATGGGCGACGTGAACTCGCGGTTGCTCGCGAAGAAGAGGTATTTGCCTTCCCGGTCGAACGTGGGCCACGTGTCGTTGAACATTCCGCCAGTCAACTGCTGCTTCGTTCCGTCGGTGACGTTGTACAGCCAGATGGCCGTGTGCTGATTGGCCCCCGCCTTGGTATAGGCGATCCAGTTTGAGTCGCTCGCCCATGAGGGGTTCAGGTACTGCGTCCACGGATCGACGTCGACGACCACCGTCTCGCCGCCTTCAATTGTATGAAGAAAAAGCGTGCCGTCTTTCTGATAGTATGTCAGTCGCTTCGAGTCCGGCGACCAGACCGGGAAGTACCAGAACGAATTGCCGTTGTCGGTCAGGCGGCGCGGCTCGCCCTTGCCGTCGGATTGTATGAGATACAGATCATACTCTCCCTCAGCGTCGGAAAAGTAGGCGATCCACCGTCCGTCGGGACTCCACGCCGGATACTGTTCGTGGGCGCCGTCCGTCCGCGAGAGGTTGCGCGCCGATCCGTGTTTGGCGGGCAGCGTCCAGATGTCGCCGCGTGCTTCGAACAGCGCCCGCTGTCCGGTCGGCGAGACGTCATAGGAATGGATGAACTTCGACGCATCCACGTCGCGGTCACGAAGCTGGGGGCGGTCGCCGGGGATGGTGACCGTCACGGACCGGGTTTCGGCCGTCTGGACGTCCATCACATAGAGCTTGGGGCCGTTCTGGAAGACGATTTCGCCCTGTCCGTTGTCGCCCGGGCCCATCGACGGCCACTTGACGTCGTAGTCCGTGAAGCGGGTCATCTGCCGCGCCTTCTCACCGACGCGCGTGTTGATCATCCAGATGTTCAGGCGGTGCTCCGGCCCCGCGTCGGACAGATAGTACACGTTCGGCCCGTGCCACATGGGCTGTGTGTCGGTGCCTTCCCAGTCGGTGATCTTGCGGGCGCCATGCTCGTGCAGGTCGAAGAGCCAGACGTCGGTCGCCATGCCGCCGCGATAGCGCTTCCACGTGCGGTGATCGCGGGTGTTGAAGGTGTAGGCGAGCCACCGGCCGTCGCCGCTGACCGCGCCGTTGGCGCCGTAGGGTACCGGCAGCATGTCGGGCAGGCCGCCCTCGGGCGAAACGGTGTAAAGGTGAGCGGTTCCGCGGCGCGTGGACACGGCGGATGAGAAGAACAGGATGCGGCCGTCAGGCGTCCACTCGCAGACCGTCTCTCCGGACGGGTGGTGCGTCACCCGCCGGGCCGGGCCGCCGCTGGTCGGGATGGTGTAGATGTCCGAGTTGCCCTCATAGTTGCCGACGAAGGCGATCGTCCGGCCGTCCGGGCTGAAGCGGGGGAAGCTTTCCCCCCCCGGGGGGCTGGCCAGCGGCGTCGCCACGCCCCCCTCCCGCGGCACGAGCCACAGATCATCGGCGTACACGAAGACGATGTGGCTGGCGCTGATATCGGGGTTGCGCAACATGCCGGCGTGCGGGGTGACCTGGGCGCGGGCGGGAGCGGTGGCCAGGCAGGCGGCGGCAAGAACGGTCAGGAATCGCCAAACGAGTCGACTATGCATGTGAAACTCCGGAACGGTCATGGAAGCGGCACGATAGGACGCGGCCCGCGCAGCCGCAAACGGGGATCGACAAGTTTTTGCCGCGCAGAGAGGGGACAAGGTGTCGAAGTGACATTTGCCGAGCGTTGACCTCCCCGGCACGCTGCGTGGTCAGGCCCGCGCGGAGCGTGCGAGCGATTCGCGGAGTTTGACGATGCGGTCGTACGCGGGTTTGGGCGTCAGGTCGCGGCGGAGCAGGCCGCCGAAGGGAACGCGATGCCCGGGGGCGTCGGAGAGGCGCGCCCACGAGACGGTCTCGACGAAAGGCTTGCTGAGCGCGACGCGGGCGAAGGCGTCCACCCATTCGGCCTGGCTGGCGTCGGACCAGGGGCCGCGCCACGCGCCGCCCGCGGCCGGGTCGTGCTGGCCCTGCCACACGTCATCGGGAGCGGGCTTGCTCTCCGAGGGAACCTGCACGGCCGTGACATGGATCGGCTTCGACATGCCGCCGAACTTGTCCAGCAGGGTGGAAACCTGAAAGAGATCGCGAACGTACATGCCGTCCACGTCCGGGCCGAACAGGAACTGCAAGCCGAAGGCGTCCATGTTCACGCCGCTCTGCACCACCATTTCGGCATAGAGCATCGGCGGGATGCTGCGCGGGTTACGGGCGTAGTACTCGCCCCAGGGAGCGACGATGTCGACGATGGACGACGCCCGCGGCGCGACCTGCTTGACCAGGGCGGCCGACATGCGCGTCAGCTCGATGAGCTGGTCGAACGTGAACGACAGGGCGGTGTCGGCGTGAAGCCCGCTGGCCACGTCCCAGTAGTGGACGTACTGGGCGTAGCGGCTGACGACGCGCTTCACGTGGGCGTGGGCCAGGTCGCGGAGCGTCTCGAAATCGTGCTCCCAGATGTAAATCCAGTCGGGAAGCTGGTGCTCGGCGAACGACAGCAGCGGCGTCGCCTTGATCGGCATGTGCTTTTTGGCGAGCCATTCGACCCAGGCGTCGATCGGCTTCCAGTCGAACTTCTGCTCGGCCGGCTCGACCGCGCGCCACGGGCAGGGGATGACGGCGAAATCGAACGCGGCCGCGAGGCGCTTGCGATAACCCTCGTCTGATTGGGCCGCGTCGACGCCGCAGCCGAGCACGCGGCGGCCCATGCCGGCGGAGGTGCGCCGCACCAGCAGCACGTCGGCGTGGTGCCGGGCGAGATCCTCGGACATCTGGATACAGTCGACGAGGGCCTGGTCTGCGATGGCCGCGCCCCTGGCGGGGCTGTCGGCCTGGAGGGCACGGATCAGGGCGTCGCGGACGCCGTTGAATCGGGCGATGAACCCGCCGTCGGCGGCTTCGTAGAAACCCCATTCCTCCAGCTTCTGGCTGACGCGGGTCAGGCGGCCGCGGAGGATTTCGATCTGGAGGACGTAGGGCCGCTCGCTCTCGATCAGCCGGGCCGTCTCCAGCAGAACCCGGCGATCCGGCCCGACGGGCCAGAGCAGGGCCAGACCAGCAGGCCCGGCGGCCCGCTTGCGACAGGTGATCACCCCACTTTTGAAGGAGATTTCGGCCCGCAGGGCGACGTCGTCGCCGCCGACCATGTACGCGCCCGCCAGATCGAGCGACGCGGCCGGCTCGCCGTTGGTGAATACCGAGAACGACAACATGCTCAACGGAGCGTGACCTCGCGTTAACCGGACCGTGACGTATCCTGCACAAATGCCGCGGGCGCGCTGGCCGGCGCCCGCCGCCGAGCGCGTTCGACCGGGCGACCGGATTATGGCAGAATCGCCCAGCGCCGTCGAGCCGGAACCTTGTGGCGCTGGAGACCAACCGGTGAATCCGGTGTGGCATCGGTGGCACCGGTTTATGGCCGGTGAATCTGGTGCGGCGCCGGTCTATAACCGGCGGGTCCGGTGTGGCACCGGTTTTCAACCGGTCAACGCCTATACCGGCTTGCGGCGCTTTCCGCCGTGGACCCCGCCTTGAAAGGCGGGGCGCCGGGGGAGGCCGCACCGCGGCGGCGACTGAGGTCAAGGAGCTGAGAGACAGATGCGAACCGAAGCTATCGTCGTGAAGACCGATCTACCTGGAATCCCCGCGCGCCGCGGCAAGGTCCGCGACGTGTACGACCTGGGCGACGAAATCCTGCTGGTCACCACCGATCGGATCAGCGCTTACGACGTGGTCCTGCCGACGCCGATTCCGGGCAAGGGCACCATGTTGACGAAGATCTCCGAGTTCTGGTTCGACCTGCTGGCCGACGTAACGCCCAATCACCTCATCGAGGTCGTCGATGACGAAGCGCCTCCGGGGCTGGAAGCTCATCTTGACCAGCTTCGCGACCGGACGATGCGCTGCCGGAAGACGACGGTGGTGCCGATCGAGTTCGTGGTGCGCGGCTACCTGGCCGGCAGCGGCTGGGCGGATTACCAGAAGACCGGGTCGGTCTGCGGCGTACCGCTGCCGCGCGGGCTGAACCAGTGCAGCAAGCTGCCCGAGCCGATCTTCACGCCGGCCACCAAGGCCGACGAGGGTCACGACGAGAACATCTCCTTCGAGGCCGCCTGCAAGGCCGTCGGTCGCGAGCTGATGACCGACCTGCGCGACCGCAGCATGACGCTCTACACCCGGGCCGCGGAGTACGCCGCCGAGCGCGGCATCATCATCGCCGACACCAAGTTCGAGTGGGGCCTGTGCGACGGCGAATATCTGCTCATCGACGAAGTGCTCACGCCCGACTCGTCGCGCTTCTGGCCCGCCGACAAGTATGCCCCCGGCCGCGATCAGGAGAGTTTTGATAAACAGTACGTCCGCAACTACCTCACCGGCCTCGTCAAAGAGGGCAAGTGGAACAAGACCCCGCCAGGCCCGGCGCTGCCGGACGAGATCGTGAAGAACACGGCGGCGCGGTATCGGGAGGCGCTGGAGCGGTTGATGGGATGAGGCGGAGCCGCGATCTCGGGAACGCCCGGCTCCAGCCTGGCGGCACGGCGCGCAGTCGTCGCCCTTCGTCTTTTCTGCATCCGCGTTCATCCGCGTTCATCCGCGGTCGGAGCCTCCGGCCGCACTTGCTTGGTAGCTGCGAAGCGATATGAACCGCAGATGAACGCGGATAAACGCGGATTGGAAGGAGACGGCATGAGACTGAGCGTGTTATCAGTTTTGTGTTTGTGCTCTTCCGGCTGCGGCCTGGTCTTCGTTCCACACGTCGAGCGGTTTCCCAGCCGATCGCTTCAGCGGATCACCGTGCTCGACGCCGAGCGCGGCACACCCGTCACCGCAGCCGACGTCACGTTTCATCTGGAACCGTGGGAAAACTGGATGGACCCCTTGCGCGGGTGGGGGCTGGGCGAACTCGATGATGAATTCTGCCAGTTCGCCGAGTGCCCGTACGGGTGCAGCACGTGGAGCGCATCGCACGAGGGCGATGCGCGTGTACGTCCTTGCCCGCCAGAGCCGATGGGTCTTCGATCAGATATGGTGTCCGCTGCCGCCGGTCCTCGGCTGCGCCATCCATCACACCTACAAGGGAACCGTAACCGTTGCGGCCGCGGGCTATGAGTCCGTCTGGGTCTGGAACGGCATCGAGCGTGAGGCGCATCGCCTGCCGGAGATGTACCATGCCCGGCGACGCCGACAGCCGGAGCGCTGCTGCATCGAGGTGTCCGACGGAGGCATCACGGTCTTGTTGCCGCGCTTGCCGGATACGAAGCGGCCATCCTGAGATCGAATCGCCAGGATCGTACGACCTCGCCTCCCATGTACCCCGTTCCGCCGCGTGCTCCGGCGTGCGATTGATTTTGCGACTACGGAACAGGTATGATCGCCGTGCCCGGTCGCGGGATTCACGGGCGCGCTGAGGCGGCAACAGCGCCCCGGTGTTCGGGTACGTCGGCTGGGCGGCAGCGGCAGGCACGAATCCCAAAGAGGAGCGGCGGATGCACAGCAACGCGGACCGTGTGACCTCGACTGTTTCATCTCGCAGATTGCAGGATTGTCGTCCTGGCAGCCTATCGGTGCCAGCCGAGGTCCGAAGCCTGTCGGCGAGGCGCGCGTCCGTCCGGGCACTTCGCTTCGCACGCATTCTCCTCGGCTTCGTCGGCGGTTGCACCCTGACTTGCGCCGGCCGCAGCGAAGCCTCCGACAGCGGCGCGTGGCAACTGGTCGATCCGTGGCTGCGACCGCGCGAGCGACTGGCGATGGCCTATGACAGCTTGCGGGGCGTCACGGTCATGTTCGGCGGGTTCGTACACTACGCCCAGACAGACGTACATCTTCGCGACACCTGGGAATACGACGGACGGCGATGGGTTCGCAAGAGCACGGAGGGACCCAGTCCGCGCTTCTGGCCGGCCATGGCCTACGACAGCCGGCGCGGCGTAACCGTCCTGTTCGGAGGGGGAACCTACGACGGGCGCTACACGCGATTCAATGACACCTGGGAATGGGACGGCGTCGAGTGGTCCCTCCGAGCGACGTCCGGGCCGACGGCGCGCTATGCAGCAGCCATGGCCTACGACGAACACCGCGGCGTCGTCGTGCTGTACGGTGGCAACCAGGAGGGCAAGCGCGGCGACATGTGGGAATGGGACGGGCAATCGTGGGTTGATAATCAGGCGGGTTCACATATCCGAATGAGCGACCCACATATGGTCTACGATAGCGCTCGGCGTGTTCTGACGCTCACCGGGCTCGGTCAGACTTGGGAATTCAACGGTGCCGAGTGGCTTGAACGGCAGGATTCGCCGGGCGGTAGCTATGCGGCGATGGTCTACGACTCGGCCCGCGGCGTCACGGTGATGCACCGCGCTGAGAATACGTGGGAGTGGGACGGGCAGGACTGGATACTGGTTGCTACCGAGGATGACGTGGAAGTACTTCGCCACGGCATGGCCTACGATTCCCGGCGGCGCAAGACGGTCCTGTTCGGCGGCGACTGCCCGACCGGCGAGTGCGACAACACCTGGGAGTGGGACGGCCAGGCATGGGCGCTGCGATCTACCGCGCCGCTGAGCCGGACGAGCCAACCGGCGATGGCGTATGACGCGGTGCGCGGACAGACGTTACTCCTGGGAGGGTACAGACTTCCCTCCCGCGATGATCTGACCCACACGTTCGCCTGGAACGGCCGGCACTGGTCACTGGCAGCGACGGAAGGGCCGATGTCGGATCGCCGCAGCCGCTCCTATCACGCCTTCACCTTTGACGTGCGGCGCGAGACGGGCCTGCTGTTCGGTGGCGAGGATGGGCGCAGCACATGGGAGTGGGACGGTAGGGATTGGACCTGGCTGACCGACACGGGCCCGCCCGAGCGAACGTCGCAGGTAATGGTGTACGATCGGGCCCGCGGCGTCGTCGTCCTGTTCGGCGGATCCGACGGCAGACTTCTGGGCGACACGTGGGAATGGGACGGAAGCGAGTGGACGCTCGCCAGCAGAGAGGGCCCATCCCCTCGATCCAGTCACGCGATGGCGTATGACACCGCGCGCGAAGTCACGGTGCTGTTCGGCGGCCGCACCGAGCACGACGGGTCCAGCAGGGAAACATGGGAGTGGGACGGGCAGCGATGGACGCTGATGGCCACCGGCGGGCCGTGGCCGCGCACCAGTCATGCCATGGCGTACGACGAAGACCGGCACGTGACGGTGCTCTACGGAGGAAGCTGGCTCGGCGGATACCTGTCCGACACGTGGGAATGGAACGGCATCGCCTGGCGGCCGCGGCAGGTGGAAGGGGCACCGCGGCGCTCGAGCCACTCGATGGTCTACGACAGCCAGCGCCGGCGCATGGTGCTCTTCGGCGGGTGGGGCGACTATGGCGCGCATCTGGGTGACACGTGGGAGTTCGACCCGTGCGTCGGGCTGTCGAAACTGAGGGCGCGTTGCAAGGCCGGAACCGCAAGGGTCATGGTCAACACGTCGCTGCCGAGGGGCTCGACCGTTCCGGTCGACAACAACGGCGAGCGTCAGGACGTCAGAGTCAACGCAAGCGGGCGGGCGAAGGGCCGCTGGCGCGAACAAAGCGGCGAGCACACGCTCTTTGCTGTTGATTGTCCGCGCTTGCGCAGAGTGGTGGACTGCAGTCCTTAACAGGCACCCTCGTAATTCGGAGAATGCACATGTTCGCAGAAGAACAGCACACCGCGAGGCGGCAGCGCAAGACAGCGCATCGTGCCGATGTCCGAATTGGACACATCGCCGTGGCCGGAATTGCGGCGCTCATCGCCTCGCCCACCCTCTCCGCACGGGCCGAAACGCTCCGCGTGCCATCCGAGTATCCGACCATCCAAGCCGGCATTGACGCGGCGGTCGACGGCGACGTGGTCCTGGTGGCAGACGGCACCTATCGCGGCGATGGGGATCAGGACATCTCGTTCCGCGGGAAGGCCATCGAGGTGCGATCAGAGAACGGTCCGAAGAACTGCCGCTTCACAGCCGGGAGCGCATACCGGTCCGTCGCATTCGATGAGGGCGAAACGCGCGACGCCGTCCTGCGCGGCTTCACCTTTGTTAATTGCGGCGGCGGCGCCATGTCCGTCCGCAGGAGCGGCCCGACCGTCGTCAATTGTGTCTTCTGGTCCAATCGGGCCGGCGGCGGCGCCGCCGTATCCTGTTATGAGGGGTCGCCCGCATTTCTCAAATGCAGGTTCGAGGACAACGCGGTTTACAGCGGCTCCGGCAGTTCGGATTCGGCTGGGGGTGCCGTGACGATCAGCGAGTCAACGGATGCAACATTCGAAAGATGCCAGTTCCTGAGAAACCATGCGTACGCACGTTCGCGTAAACGGAACCGTGCCTGGGGAGGTGCGGTGCGTATCTCCCACTCCACCGGTACCACGTTCACGAACTGTCTGTTCGCAGGCAACTCTGCCGACAACAGAGGCGGCGCCATCTATGTCAATTCCGGCCGCGTCGTGCTCTACAATTGCACAATCTCCGGCAACTCCGCCGGCGACAAGTTCGACGGCATCGGCACGGAGGACATTTATAGTTTTGCGGCCCTGATTAACAGCATCTTGAGGGATGAGAGCAGGGTCAACTACATCGGCGCGCTGCACAGCAACGTGTTGGGTATCGACGGCGGCCTGGGCAATTTCGACGCCGATCCCCTCTTCGTCCGCGGCGGGAAGGGCCCCTACTACCTCTCGCAGATCGCATCCGGCCAGGAGGTCGACAGCCCCTGCCTCGACGCCGGCAGCGACCCGGCGGAGCTTTTCGGCCTGCACAAGCGATCGACGCGCACCGACCGTGGACGCGACGACGGGATGGTGGACATCGGATACCACCCTGCGAAGGCGCGATGAGCTTGGCTGGTCGTCGGCGCAGCCCAGATTACGGCCGGGCAGCACACATCGGCATCGACCAGGCTCGATGAACCTGCGCTACGCCGAAGTTCCACACCGGCGTCAGTCCTCATTCGAGGTGTAGCATTCCAGCTCGCGTTCCAGCCACGCCACGTAGGCTGCGTCGAAGCAGTCAGCCTGCTCAGCGCTCTCATCGGAGTCACAGGATTCTGCGTCCGCCAGCAGCACCGCGTCGGCGCCGGCCAGGCACTCGCCAACGACGCCTTCGAGCGGTGGACACCCGTCGACGTCCGACGCCCAGCGGTTCAGCGCGTCCTGTCGACATCGCACGGCGGCGTCCGTGGGCGGCATGCCGTCACATTCAGCCAGGGAAACGCGAAGCGTCTCGCAGGCAACCGGGCGGCAGGGCTCAGGCGGCATGCTTCCGACAAATGCCGGCCACTCACCGCACCCGATGACAACCATGCAAAGCGCCGTGACTCCGATGACCGATCGATGAAGTCCTCTCATGGGAATCCTCCTTTCGCGTCCGGATGGCCGGACATTCCGAATCCCGGCCCGCCGCGCCTCAGCGGGAAGGACAGAAGCCCGACGCCATCAAGACACATCCACATTCGTCTCCTCAAAACACCCCTTCCCGCAGTGCGGCGTCTTCGTGACGCAGACGTCGTAGTTGCCGGCCGGGAGGTTGGGGATCGAACCGCGGGCGCGGCCGCCCTTCACTTTGCGGGTCTTGTTGTATTCGTCGCCGGTGCTCGTGTCGGTGGCGGTGATCGTTACTTTTTCCTTGTCCGCCAGCGGCGTGTCGAGCTTGAAGCTGACCTTGCCGCGTTTGCCTTTGGGCTTGAAGTTGGCCATGTCGATGCACTCGGAGACGACCAGCTCGACGCTCGTCGTCTTGTGGAACACCGTCATGAACTTGCCGCCGCCGAGATCCTGGCCGTCGATGGACTCGAACGCGCCGGTCCGCGCGCCGAAGGTGAGTGCGGTAAACGAGTGCCCCAGCTTCGGGCGGTAGCCCGGCAGCAGGGCGACCTCCAGCGTGCCTGCCAGTGAAGCGCCTCCGGTGACCGCCAGCGTGTCGTGCTCGACGCCTGGTTCGGTGCCCGCGATTTCGATGCGGCAGCGGCCGTCGGCGTCCTGCACGTAATCGCCGCCGATGGTCAGCAAGCCGAGCGGCGAACCCGGCTCGACCGTTGCAGCGGAGTTCTTCACGTCGCCGGCTACCGTCCCTGTGCCGCTAAGCACCCCGCCGCGCAGGTCGAGCGGCGCCACTGACGCCGTGAGCTTTCCATCCACCAAACACGTCCCCGCAGCCTGGTGGAACAGCGTCGCGTCGCGCAGTTCAAGATGGGCGTCCTTTGCGATCGTGATACCGCCTTCGTTGGTGACGCCCGGCGCCTTCGGGATCATCGTGATCACATGCCCAGCCGTGTCCACCGCGATGGTCCCGTGGTTGAGGATCGAGGCGTGTATGTGGCCGAGGCCGCGGATGGTATGCCCGGCCGCGTTGGTCAGCGTCACGCCTTCGGCGGTGTCGAGGTTGGCGATTTCGGCGGAATGATACCGGTCCAGGACAATCGACCCCTGTCCGGATACGGTGACGTCGGCGCCGGCCCGCACGGTGCAGCGACCCGTCTCGTCAGGGCCGGCGATGCGGATCACGCCGTGATTGACGAGCGTCGTTCCTGTCAGAAACAGGTAGCTGTGACTGTTGTTGTTGTAAGCCTCGACGTGAGTCTCGCTGCCGGCATCGATCGTCACGTTCTCGAACGTATTGCCGCCGTCGCCCGCAAACCAGAGTTCAATGCCGCCGCCATTCGCGGTGCTGACGTGACCCCCGGCGATCTTTGCATTGCCGCGCAGGCTGACGGTGCCGCCGTCGGCCAGCACGCGGCCTGCCGGCGACTGGCTCAATGTGAAGCCTTCCAGGTACAGCAGCCCGCCGTTGCGGGCCTCCATCGTGCCGTTGTTCGACTTGTCCTGGCCCAGCAGGTGCAGCACGGAGCCTTCCACGTCCGCCCTCACCATTCCCTCGTTGGCCAGCGCCGCCCGGATATGTCCGTGCCCGCGGATCGTGTGACCGACGGCGTTGGTCAGCGTCACGCCGTCGGCGGTATCGAGGTTCGCAGCCTCGCCCGCGTGATACCTGTCCAGAACGATCGCGCCTTCGCCGGAGACCGTTACGTCACTGAGGGCGCGGACGGTGTCCCGGCCGGTCTCATCCGCATGGGCGACGCGGAGGGTTCCATGATTGATCAGGCTGGTTCCGCTCAGGTACAGGTAGCAGTGGCTGTTGTTGTTGTAGGCTTCGACGTAGACGTTGCCGCCGGGGTCGATGGTTACGTCCTCGAAGGTGTTGCCGCCGGTGCCCGCGAACCAGGCTTCCACCCCGCCGCCGTCGGCGGTGCCGATATGCCCGCCCGAAATCGTGACGCCGCCGCGGAGACTGACCGTCCCGCCATCGGCCAGTAGTCGGCCCGTCGGCGATTGCGTCAGCGTGACGGCGTCCAGATAGAGTTGCCCGCCGTTACGAGCCTCGATCGTTCCTGCATTGGTTTTGCTTTGCCCGAGCAGATGGAGTATGGAGCCGTTGACGTCGCCGGAAACCTGTCCCTCGTTGGCGAGCGCCGCCCGAATGTGCCCGCGGCCGCGGATCGTGTGCCCGGGTCCGTTGGTCAGCACGACGCCCTCGGCGCTGTCGAGGTTGCCCAGTTCGTAGCCGTGGTAGCGATCGAGCACGACCGTTCCCTCGCCCGAAATCGTCAGGGGGTTGAGTGCAAACAGGGTGCAGCCGCCCGAGCCGTTCGGTTCGTTGATCGTGATGGTGCCATCGTTGAAATGCTGCGGACCCACCAGGTACAGATACCGATGACGGTTGACCAGCGCGTCGATGAAGATGGACCCATCGACGCCCACGTCGATCGATCCGATCGAGACGTTGTCATTGAACACGCGCACCTGGCCAAGGGGAATGTGGGCGGTGTCGATCGGGCCGGGCGCGTAGGGCGCCGCGCCGCACGCCTCGCCACCCCAGTTGTTGTAGTGCCAGTAGATGCCCTCGCCGCACTCCGATCCCTGGCAGACGGCCTCCCAGTCGATGCCGCAGCGGGGCACATAGGTGTAGTCGCCCGCGGCCGCCAGTTGGACGGCGGTGGCGAGAACGACCAGTCCCGCACTGTACGCGTGCAGGCGCCGTACGACGGCGCCGTCGTTCGGCGGCGCGTGTGAAAATGACGCGCTTGCGTCGATCGGTAGCGATTGCGTGTTCATCGGACTCTCCTTCTCCTCCGCGCCCGCGGCCGCTTCGACTGACGCCAGTCGACAGCCGGCGGTCGTTTACTTGTGTTACATCAGCATTCCGGAGTTCTGCCACGAACGGCAGAGCCGAGGGTGACTGGACGGTGGGACGTGTCGCCTGGGGGACTGCCGCCCGCGCCGTCGTCGACCGGCGCGCCGACCCGGCGCGCAGAACCAGCCCCGGCCGCGGTCGGCGGCCAAGGGGCAAGAGTCGGGTCGGTCGACCCGCCGCTGGCGGCGCTGGGCGAAGCATCAAGGCACCGCAGACCGACGCCCATCGTCAGCCCGTCGCCCGTTGGTCAAAACAGGCGGTCTTCCTGCGACGTCGTCGGTGCGTTGGGGGCAGCAAGCGCCGTGCCATCGGTTCGCGATTCGCGCCGTGCCGACGCCGTGCGTGCGGCGGCGCCACCCTTTCCCGTTCCCGAGAATCACGTTCCTTCAGATGGCACGCGGGCACGGTTCAGCGCGCAGCGCAGCTCAGAGCCGGCCGGCCACGTGCCAGGCGCGGGGAAAGTTCCCACTCACGAGATGGGCGCATGCGGCCAGCTTGAGGTTGTCCGGCGTGGCCTCCAGCGCCGCCGCTTCGTCCGCGAGTTCGGCGGCCCGGCGATACCAGCCTTGTGCGTAGCACTCCAGCGCCCGCCGATGCAGGGCATCCGCCCGGCGCTCGATACGCAGGAGCGCGGTGAAGTCGCTCTGGCAGCGATGGCAGACGGTTTCGCGGCGCGGCGCTCCGCAGGTCGGGCAGCGTAGCCGGTCGGGCGGCGGTGCGTGCCCGGCTGATCGCGAGGACGTCATACCTGCTCCACGTAGAACAGGATGTCTTCCAGTTCGCTCGTGGCAGCCGCCAGCGCCTCCGCGTCGCGTGCCGTCCGGGCGTCGTAGATGCGCTCGATGAGGTTGACCACTTCGTCGCGATCCTGCTCGGGGACGTCGGCCATGCCGCTCCGCGCCCGCTGGATGAGCGACTCCGCTTTCGCGCTCAGCGGATCGGCCCCCGCCACAGGCATCTCCACGGCCGCCTCGACGCTGCCTCCCTCGCCCTCCACGTCGCCGGCGTCGTTGAACAGCCTCTTGAGCCGACCGGCCGCGGCGTCCATCTCCTGCGACTCGAAGCGGGCCATCGCGTTGTCGATGACGATCTGCTTCTCCAGACCGGTCGCTTTCTCGCGGGCGGTCACTTTCAACATGCCGCTGACATCGAGGTCCAGACGCACAAGCACCAGATTACCCGCCGGCCGGTTGCTGATGCCCTCCACTCGGAACTGGCCGATAAGGATGTCGTTCCGCACATCTGGGTCGTCACCCTGATAGACGTCGATATCGACCGTAGTCTGTCCATCGTACGAGGTCTCGTACACCTCCGTCCGGGTCGCGGGCAGGGCGGTGTTCTTCATGATGATCGGGCTGAAGCTGAACAGGAAAGGCAGGCCGTCGCGCGCGCCGATGCACTGCACGCCGAAGGTGTGCGGCGAGACGTCGACCAGCACGGGTCCGACGTCCTGGCCGCTGATCATCGCCGCCTGCACGGCCGCTCCCATCGCAACGCACAGGTCCGGGTCCACCTCGTCGTGCGGATCGCAGCCGGTGCGGTCGCGCAACATCTCGCGCACCAGCGGCGTGCGTGTCGCGCCGCCGGCCAGCACAATCTTGTCGATCTGGGCCGCCAGCAGCCCCGCATCCGACAGCGCCGTCTGCACGGACTGCATCGTCTTCTCGATGAGCGGTCGGATCAGCTCTTCGTAGCCTGATCGATCGAGTTCCATCGAGAGGTGGAGCGATCTGCCCTCATGCTCGATGATGTAGGCCTCCTCGATCCGGGTGTAGGGCTCGGTCGAGAGACGAATCTTGGCGGCTTCCACCGCGCGCAACAGGCACGCGTGCGCCCGGGCGTTCGCGCGCAGGTCGACGCCGTGCTCCGACTGGAAAAGACCCGCGACGTGGTCTACCAGCAGCGCGTCAAAGTCGTCGCCGCCCAGGTGCGTGTCGCCGTGGCTGGCCAGCACTTCGATCACCCCGCCTTCGATGCTGACGATGCTGACGTCAAACGTGCCGCCGCCCAGGTCGTACACGAGGATCTTCTGATGCTCGGCGTGCTGAGATTCGTA